>DASWKD010000112.1:0-8282 GCA_036396815.1 Actinomycetota bacterium
GGGGGACCGTGGAGGTCCTGGTGGCCGTGTCGGACGGCTCCCGGGTGCCGGGAGGGGACGCCGACCGCATCCGGGTCCGGATCTCGGTCCCGGGTGAGGTCCTGTACGACACACAGCCCGGCGACCCCGACGACGCCGCCCCCGAGACGTTCCTCCTGGCCGGTGACCTGCGGATCCGGCCCTGTCCCACCCCCGGCGGCTGCTCGGCCCTCGGAGGTGCTACCATGCGCCGAACCCTTCCTGCTCCCCACGGGGGGCCGTGCAGACCACAGGAGGAGGCATGCGCGAGTACGAGGTCATGGTCGTCTTCGACCCCGACGCCGAGGACCCGGCGGTGAACGGCGTCATCGAGCGGGTCACCACCTTCGTCAAGGAGCATGGCGGCGAGGTCCGCAAAGAGGACCGGTGGGGCAAGCGCAAGCTGGCCTACGAGATCGGTCACAAGGCCGATGGCACCTACGTCCTGATCGAGTTCACCTCGGAGCCGGGCCCGCTCCCGGAGATGGAGCGTCTGCTCACGCTGGCCGATGAGGTGATCCGCCACAAGGTGATCAAGAGGGCAGCATAGGTCTTCCCCTCCTGCCGGACCTGGCCATGGGCCGGCGGGACGGCTAGGCGAGAGGGTGATGGAGATGGCCAACGAGAACCAGGTCGTCATCGTGGGGAACCTCACGGATGACCCAGAGCTCCGGTACACGCCGAACGGCGCGGCCGTGGCGAACTTCCGTGTGGCGGTGAACCGCCGGTTCAAGGACACGGACGGGCAGTGGAAGGAGGCGGAGACGTCCTTCTTCCGGGTGAACGCGTGGCGGACCCTGGCCGAGAACTCGGCCGAGTCCCTGACCAAGGGCAGCCGCGTGCTGGTGGTGGGCCGGCTGCGGTCCCGCTCCTGGGAGACCCAGGACGGGCAGACCCGGACCACGGTGGAGATCGAGGCGGACGAGGTGGGCCCCAGCCTGCGGTGGGCCACCGCCAAGGTGGAGAAGACGGCACCCCGGAGCGGCGGTGGCGCCGGAGCGGGCGGCGGGGACTGGGGCGAGAACGTCTCGGTCGGCGCCGGTGGGGCTGCCCAGGAGGACACCCCGCTCGAGGGAGCATAGACAGAAGGAGGGATCGAGCTGGCTCGCGATAGGAAGCCCGAGCGAAAGGGCAGCCGTCGGAAGCGCGATGCGGACGACGGCTTCCAGAAGAAGCAGAAGCGGAAGTACTGCCCGTTCTGCAAGGACAAGGCGACGTGGGTCGACTACAAGGACACGGCCACGCTACGCCGGTTCATCTCCGACCGGGGCAAGATCCGGGCCCGGCGGGTGACCGGGGCGTGCTCCCAGCACCAGCGGGACGTGGCCGCGGCCGTGAAGACCGCCCGCCATCTGGCCCTCCTCCCCTACTCGGCGCGATGAAGGTCATCCTGCAGAGAGAGGTGGAGAAGCTGGGGACGCCCGGGCAGGTGGTGGACGTGGCCGATGGGTACGCCCGGAACTACCTCCTGCCCCGGGGCATGGCCATCGCGGCCAGCAAGGGCGCGGTCCGCCACGCCGAGCGGCTGAAGGCCACGCACGACCAGCGGACGGCCAAGGCCAGGACGGAGGCTGAGGCCTTCGCCGCCCAGCTCGGCGCGGCGCCCGTCCGGATCGAGGCCCAGGCCGGCGAGGAGGGGCGCCTGTTCGGCAGCATCACCGCCGAGCGCATCGCCGACGAGCTGGCCGCGCGCGGCCAGCAGGTGGACCGGCGGAAGATCCATCTGGAGGAGCCCATCCGCAGCACCGGGGCCCACACGGTGACCGTGCACCTGCATCCCGAAGTCAACGCCACGGTCACCGTGGAGGTCGCGGGGCAGTAGCTCGGCACCGGCCGCCTCCCCACGGCCTCCCAGCGGGCGCCGTCGCCGGTCGCAGACCGCCCCTGACCTGGGGAAACACATGCGTGTCATTCCCCCGGTGTACGATGGCCCCATGGACCTCGGACGGACGATGGACCCCGGGCACGTCCCCTGCACAGGCAATCCACAGGTTGTTGCTCTTGTATCCCACAGCGGCACCCCGCTAGGGTCCGGCAGGTACGCCCGGGGGGAATAGAGGGGACGTGGCCAGGACCGCCGACGACATCCGCGCCGTTCGAACCGAACGCGTGCCGCCGCATAACCTGGAGGCAGAGGAGTCCGTCCTCGGCTCCATGATGCTGGACGGCGACGCGATCGCCGCCGTCACCGAGATCCTCAGGGCCGACGACTTCTACCGCTCCGGCCATCGCCGGATCTACCAGGTCATGCTCGGCCTGTACGGCCGGGGGGAGCCGGTGGACGCCATCACGGCCGTGGAGGAGCTCCGGCGCACCGGAGCCCTGGAGGAGATCGGCGGAGCCCTGTACGTCCACCACCTTGTGGAGAGCGTGCCCACCGCGGCCAGCGCGGCCCACTACGCTCGCATCGTCTCCGAGAACGCGCTGCTCCGCCGGCTGATCGACGCCGCCTCGCAGGTCATCCACCGCGCGTACCAGGTCCCCGAGGACCCGCGGGGCCTGGCCGACGAAGCCGAAGGCCTGATCTACGGCGTGTCCCGCCACAGCGAGAAGGACGAGGTCGTCTCGCTCCACGACCTGGTCGGTCAGAGCATGGAGGACCTCGAGCGCCTGCACGAGCGGGACTCGGCGTTCGCCGGTGTGGCCACCGGGTTCCAGGACCTCGACAGCCTCCTGCAGGGCCTCCACCCGGGGAACCTGATCGTGGTGGCCGCCCGCCCGGGCGTGGGCAAGTCCTCCTTCGTGACCAACGTGGCCCGCAACGCGGCCGTGGAGGGCACCCCGGTGGCCATGTTCTCCCTGGAGATGTCGCGCTCGGAGATCGCCATGCGTCTGCTGTGCGCGGAGGCCCGGGTGCCGTGGGACAAGGTCCGCGCCGCGCGCGTCGGCCCCGAGGATTGGGGCCGGATCGCCGAGGCCGCCGAGGCCCTGGACCGCGCGCCGCTGTGGATCGCGGACTCGGGGAACCTCAACATCGTGGACATCCGGGCCAAGGCCCGGCGCCTCAAGTCCAAGCCCGAGGGTCTCGGACTGATCATCGTCGACTACCTCCAGCTGATGTCCTCCCACCAGCGCGTGGAGAACAGGCAGCAGGAGATCGCGGAGATCTCCCGCTCGCTGAAGATGCTGGCCAAGGAGCTGGAGATCCCGGTCATCGCGGTGTCTCAGCTCAACCGGGAGCCGGAGCGCCGGGGGGACAAGCGGCCCCAGCTGGCCGACCTCCGGGAGTCCGGGGCCATCGAGGCCGACGCCGACGTGGTCATGCTCCTGCACCGGGACGACCTGTACTCCACGGAGCCCGAGCTGCGGGGCCTGGCCCAGGTGATCGTGGCCAAGCACCGGAACGGGCCCACGGACACCGTGACGCTGACCTTCATCCACAACCTGACGCAGTTCCGGAACCACGCCCGTGCGCAGTAGGGCAGGGATGAGGGGGTCGGTGTCGAATCAGGTAGGTGTCAGGTCCGGCCGTCCCCGACCCGGGACGGCCCTCAAGTATCAGAGGAAAGATGACGATAACCGAGATGTCGCCACATAGGGTGGTCGGGATGCTCGAGTCCCCCACAGCAGTGCCTGCTCTGCCTGCCCGCCTCCTTGCGCGTGCCCGCCCCACCGTCCATGCTTCCCCACGACCGGGAAGGAGCTTCCGTGGATAGGCGTGGTCCCCTCATCTTCAGCGCCCTGCTCTCCCTGACCTTCCTGGCCAGCCTGCTCAGCGTGATCCTGCTGTCCCAGGGTGTGACGCCGATCGGCCCGGTCATCGGCGGGGCCCCCCCGCTCCAGCCGGAGACGGTGATCCCGCCTGTCCTGGGGGGCCCATCCGGAGGGGGCGGGCCGCTCGAGGTCACGTTCCCCTCCCTGGTCGGAGACGGATCAGGGGGCGGGCCCCTCGGGCCGGTCGTGGTTGCGGTGGGCGGTCCCGGCGTGGTCCCCGTGGCCGTGCCGCCGGTGGGGGGAGGTCCGGATGAAGACGACGGAGAGGGCGCGGAACGTCCCCCCGGGGTGGTCCCGAAGCAGGAGGATCCTCCCCCGGATGACGATGACGATGACGACGACCCCACGGGGATCGGCCAGGACGACCACCAGAGCGGCAAGCCGCGAGGCAAGGGCAACGGCCACCTGAAGGCCAAGGGGAAGGGCCACCACATGGCCAAGGGGAAGGGCCACGACGCCGACTCGTTCTCCGGCTCCGACGCCACCGGGCACCATGGGAAGCCGCACAAGGCCAAGAAGGCGAAGAAGGCCAAGCGGTAGGAGCGGATGAGGGGAATCGAACCCCCACCTCGAGCTTGGGAAGCTCGCGTTCTGCCATTGAACTACATCCGCAGATCTGGATGAGTATACCGACGGCCCCCGCCGGCGGGCCACCGACCCGGGTCTAGGACGTCTCGCCGGCGCCTTCGGTGGCCGGTTCGGGGTCCCGCAGGCCGACCGAGTTGGCCACCACCTGGGCGATGTCGATGACCTGCACCTCGGCGCCCCGGGCCTTGGCCCCGTCGTCCAGCATGATCAGGCAGAACGGGCAGGCCACACCCATCATGTCGGCGCCCGTGGCGGCGGCCTCGTCGGTGCGCTCCTCGTTCACCCGCTTGCCCAGGCGCTCCTCGATCCACATCCGGGCGCCGCCGGCGCCGCAGCAGAACCCCCGCTCCGCGTGGCGAGGCATCTCCACCTGTCGCATCCCGGGGATGCTCTGCAGGACGGAGCGGGGCTCCTCGTACACGCCGTTGTGCCGGCCCAGGTAGCACGGGTCGTGGTAGGTGATCAGGGACCGGACCTCCTCGGTGGGTGTCAGCCGTCCCTGCTCGATGAGCCGGGCGAACAGCTGGCTGTGGTGGATCACCTCGTAGTCGCCGCCGAAGTCCGGGTATTCGTTCCTCAGGGTGTTGAAGCAGTGGGGGCAGTTGACTACCACCTTGCGGGTCTTCACGCCGTTCAGCGTCTCCACGTTCTCCCGGGCCAGCTGCTGGAACAGGTACTCGTTGCCCAGCCGGCGGGCGGGGTCCCCGTTGCACTGCTCCCGGGGCCCCAGGATGGCGAAGCTCAGGCCGGCCTTCTGCATGACCCGGGCCGTGGCCTGGGCGATGCGCCGCGAGCGGTCGTCGAACGAGGCCGCGCAGCCCACCCAGTACAGGTACTCGGGAGCGTCGCCGTCCTCCAGGACCCGGACGCCCAGGCCCTGGGCCCAGTCGGCCCGGGTGGCCTGGGCCATCCCCCAGGGGTTCTTGGCGTTCTCCAGGTTCCGGAGCAGGGCCCCGGCCTCCTGGGGGAACCGGGACTCTCCCATCACCAGGTTCCGGCGCATGTCCACGATGTGGTCCACGTGCTCGATGCTCACCGGGCATTCCTGCATGCACGCCCCACACGTGGTGCAGTCCCACACCGCCTCGTCCTCGACCACGGTGGGGTTGAGGGGGACCTTCTCGCGCTCCTCGCCGTCGGCCCTGGCCCACAGGATCTCCTGGCCCTCCTCCAGGATGTGGTCGCGGAGGTTCATGATCAGCAGCTTGGGCGACAGCGGCTTGCCGGTGTTCCATGCCGGGCACACGTCCTGGCACCGGCCACATTCCGTGCACGTGTACGTGTCCAGGATCTGCTTCCAGGTCAGGTCCTCCATCGTGGCCGCGCCAAGCGTCGACCCCTCCAGGTTCTCCAGGTCGATGTCCAGGCTGCGGAGCTTTCCCATCGGCTTGGTCTTGGCGAAGAACACGTTGAAGAAGCTGGTCAGGATGTGCAGGTGCTTGGAGTAGGGGATGTACACGAGGAACGCCAGGATCAGGATGATGTGCCCCCACAGGAACAGCCCGTGGAAGAAGCCCTGGGCGCCGGCGCTCATCGGCTCGAAGACCGTGGAGGCCAGCGTGGAGATCGGCGTCCACGGGGCAGGGGACTCGGCCACCCCCTGGGCGATCTTGGCCGCGTTGAGGAAGACCAGCGTGAAGATGATCCCCACGATCATCAGGAGGATGAAGTCCGCCTCCTCCAGGTGGCTCCCCTTGAACCGCTCGTCCTGTCGGACCTTGCGGAAGTACAGCGCCATGCCGATCCCCACCAGGACCAGCCCGGCGAACACGTCTTGGACGAGGCCCAGCCACCCGGTGCGGCCGATGAACGGGATCGCGAAGTCCGGGTCGATGACCTCGCCCAAGGCTTCGACGATCGTGGTCAGCAGGACCAGGAATCCCCAGAAGATGAACGCGTGCATCAGCCCCGGCCCCAGCCGCTGGAGCAGCTTCTTCTGGCCCAGGGTGATCACGGCCTCGTTCTGCACGCGCTTGGGGAAGTCGTCGGTGCGCTTGACCGGCTGGCCCAGGCGCACCACGCGGAACAGCGTCCACGCCCGGAGGGTGAACAGGCCGCCCGCGGTTCCAAGCAGGAACAGGAGGATCAGGATCCTGAGCACGCGCCGAGTCTAGGCAGGGGCGGGGGAAGGGCGCAAACCCGTTCAGGTCATACGGATCTCGCGGTAGGGCTCAAGGAACGGACCGGGTCTTGCCGATATGAACCGCATGGACACTCTCAAGTACCGAGGCATGCGCACGTTCGTGATCAGCCTCCTGGCCTCCGCGGTGCTGGCGGCGGCCGGCGTCTCGGCGGCACGGCAGATCGGGCTCGATCTCGCCTCCGACGGCGAGGTCGTGCAGGAGGACCCCGGAACCGAGGAGGGCGGCGAGGTCACCTGCCCCGAGGACGGGGAGGGGACCGGCGAGGACGGTTCCGGCGACGGCACCACCGATGACGGCACCACCGATGACGGCACCACCGAGGCCCAGGAGCTCTCCGACGATGAGGGCACCGGCGGGGACCTGGAGGGTGAGGAGCCCGAGGGCGACGGGTGCGCCGACGGTGAGGAGGATCCCGACGGCGAGCCCGAGGAGAGCGAGACGCCCGAGGGCGACCCCGACCGCGAGACGGCGTGCATGACCGCCGCCGGCGTGTCGGAAGAGGAGCCGGTCGAGGAAGGCTCTGAGACCCCCGTCGAGGGCGCTGAGGAGCCGGTCGAGGAGCCAGTGGAGGAGCCCGAAGTGGGCAAGAGCACCGGCCTGGACCGGGCCATGGAGGTGGTCCTAGCCAACTGCATCAAGAATCCCCAGGCTCCGGGCCTGCTGAACGCCCTGGAGCGGCTGGCCGCGAACAAGGCCAGGCACGAGGCTAGGGACGAGGCCAAGGCCGCCGCCCAGCAGGCCAAGGCCGAGGCCAAGGAGGCCAGGGCGGAGGCCAAGGCCGCCAAGCAGGCAGCCAAGGGCCAGGCCAAGGGCCAGGCCAAGGCGAAGTCCGGGGGCAAGGGTCACGGCAAGGGCAAGGGGCACGGCGGAGGCTGAGTCCGACCGCGTCCCGGAGAACCGCGAAGGAGCGGGCCGAGAGGCCCGCTCCTTGCTTTCCCAGGGCCCCCAGCCGAGTTCCCTCCGGCAGATCCCGTCTGGCCGCCGAAAACTTGACAATATCGCACTCAAGTTTGTATCCTTCTACCGGCTCATATTCCATAGGTGGGAGGTTCGACCATGGCCAAGGCTGTAGGCATCGACCTGGGGACCACGAACTCGGTGGTGGCCGTCCTGGAGGGCGGCGAGCCTACCGTGATCCCCAACGCGGAGGGAGCCCGCACCACCCCGTCGGTGGTGGGCTTCTCCAAGACCGGCGAGATCCTGGTGGGGGAGGTGGCCAAGCGTCAGGCCATCACCAACCCGGACAGGACGGTTCGGTCCGTGAAGCGTCACATGGGCGGCAGGGACTGGTCGGTGGACGTCGACGGCAAGGCCTGGACGCCCCAGGAGGTCTCCGCCCAGATCCTCCAGAAGCTCAAGCGTGACGCGGAGTCCTACCTCGGTGACACGGTGGCCCAGGCCGTGGTCACCGTCCCGGCCTACTTCGACGACGCCCAGCGGCAGGCCACCAAGGAGGCCGGCCAGATCGCGGGGCTCGAGGTCCTGCGCATCATCAACGAGCCCACGGCGGCGGCCCTGGCCTACGGCCTCGACAAGCAGGAGTCGGACCAGACGATCCTGGTGTTCGACCTGGGCGGCGGGACGTTCGACGTCTCCCTGCTGGAGATCGGCGACGGCGTGTTCGAGGTCAAGGCCACGGCCGGCAACACCCAGCTGGGCGGCGACGACTGGGACCAGCGGGTCATCGACTGGATGGTCACGGAGTTCAAGAACGCCCACGGCATCGACCTGTCGAAGGACCGGATGGCCATGCAGCGCCTCAAGGAGGCCGCGGAGAAGGCCAAGATCGAGCTGTCCCAGGTCCAGCAGACCCAGATC
>DASWKD010000113.1:0-3938 GCA_036396815.1 Actinomycetota bacterium
CGAAGCCATGGTCACCGGCGAGGTGATCGGGCAGGTGTCCACCCAGACACTGCGCAACCTGGCCGTGGCCGAGGAGGCCGCGGGCGTGCCGGTCCTCCGCCCGCTGATCGGCATGGACAAGGAGGACATCATCGCCCTGACCCGGCGGCTGGGCACCCACGACGCCTCGGCCCGGGTCCGCGAGCACTGCGCGATATCCGAGGGCCGGGTGGAGACCGGGGCCCGGCTGGACGAGGTCCTCACCGCGGAGGGCGAGGTGGAGGAGGCGTTCATCGCCGCCGCGGTGGCCGGCCGCCAGGTGGTGGACGTGGCCACCTGGTCCCCGGGCCCCCGGCCAGCTCATGTCGTGGATGCCGTCCCACCCGGCGCGGTGGTGGTGGACGTCCGCGAGCTGGACGAGGGTCCCGACATCGGCGACCTCCGCCTGCCCTTCAGCCGGGCCGACGAGTGGGCCGAGACACTGGACCCGACCACGCCGTACGCCTTCCACTGCACGTACGGGATCCGCTCCGAGCTGGTGGCCCGCGAGCTGGCGGAGCGCGGCTACCTGACCGTGGCCCTGGCCGGCGGCACGGCCTCGCTGGCCGCCTGACCGTGGCCGTCCTGGGCCCCGGGGCACACGGGGTGGTGGTGGCAACCGCGGACCCGGAGGAGGCCGTGGCCCGGCGGGCCCAGCTCCAGCGGAACGGGATCCCCGCGGCGACCCTGCCCGAGCTGGGGCTGGAGACACCGGACCCCCCCGACGACCCCCAGGCCCTGACCTCGTTCTGGGCCATGGCCACCCGGCGTCCCACGGTGGCCGGCGGGGCGGCGGCCGATGCCGCGGGAGTCGCTGCCGATCCATCCCGGCTCGAGGACCTGGTCGGTGGCCGGCCTCCACGGCGGGTGGCCGTGTTCGGCGGGGCGTGGACCGCCGAGGACGATCCCGACCACCGGGAGGCGATGGAGCTGGGAACGGCGGTGGCCGGCGCGGGGATCCAGGTGGTCAACGGCGGGTACCAGGGGATCATGGCCGCTGTGTCCCGCGGTGCGGCCGAGGCCGGCGGGGTCGCGGTGGGCGTGACCGTCTCCGGCTGGGGCCGCCGGGCCGGGGTCAACCCCTGGCTGACCCACGAGGCCCGGGCCCGGGACCTGTTCGCTCGGCTCCCCCTGATCTGCGACGCGGATGCGTGGGTGGCCTTCCCCGGCGGTGCAGGGACCCTGGCCGAGGTGGCCCTGTGCTGGAACCTCCTCCAAGCCGACCCGGAGCCGAACAGGCCGCTGATCGTGGTCGGGGAGCGGTGGGGGAAGGCCTTCGAGCACCTCCGCGACCTGCTGGTGGTGGTCGACCCCGCGGACCACGGCCTGGTTCAACGCGCGATGGGTGGGGATGCGGTGGTGGCCCAGGTCATCGGGACAACCTGAACGGGCGACGCCGCTGGACGTACGAGACCGATGCACGTGCGGAGTCCAACGTGGCCGGATCGGAACCGCTGAACTGCTTCGGCTCCGGCACGGCGCTCCCCTCGCGATCGGTGCCCCCGGCAGGATTCGAACCTGCGCACCTCGCTCCGGAGGCGAGTGCTCTATCCCCTGAGCTACGGGGGCCAGGGCGAAGACCAGTGTAGCAATCGAGGTCCGGGCCGGGTCGTCAGAGCGTGACGCCGGTGGTGGTGGTGTCGAGGGGAACGGTCGGCACCTCGGGATCCTCGGCCGGGGATTCTCCGCCCGGATGGGTCGGCGTCTCTCCTCCGGGCCCGTCCTTGGAGGGTGGCGGCGTGTCCGGGGTGGAAAAGTCGTTGCTCGGCCGGTTCTTGCCCGGGGTGTCGCCGGAGGTGGTCTGCTCCCCGCCGGTGGAGGACGTGGTCCCGCTCGTGCCCGACGTGGACCCGCCGTCGCCCCCGCCGTTCTCGCGCTCCGTGATGGCCACGAACGCCGCCGCCCGGTCGGCCTCCGAGGAGATCCCGGGGGTGGCCGAACCCGGCCGGATGGGCCGGTCCGAGCTGCCACCGCCGCTTCCGGTGGCCACGCCGGCCACGATGACCGCGGCCGCGGTGGCCAGCTGGGCCACGGTGTGGCTGATGGCCCCGGCGGCCGGAGCGGAGGTGGCGGCCATGCCGGCTTCGGGCAGGTGGCGGAGCCGGCGCCACAGGCCGGAGGCTGGCCACAGGGCCACCGCCATGACCTTCTCCAGGGCGCCGCGCAGGCGCCGACGGCCTCGGACCAGCAGGGACTCCACCGAGGGCACCGTGGTGCCCAGGGACTCCGCGATCTGCCGGTTGCTCATCCCCGCCCACTCGCGCAGGCCCAGGGCCCGGCGCTGGGACTCGGTCAGGTGCTTCAGGGCTCGCCGCACCGCGCGCCGCTCCTCCAAGGCCACCACCTGGGCGTCGGGCCCGTCCTCGTGGGGGGTGTCGAGCAGCTCCATGTCGGCCACAGGGTCGGCGTGCTTCCGCCGGGAGCGGTCGATGGCCAGGTTGCGGATCACCGTGAGCAGCCAGGGGATCTCCGGGGCCCGGCCGGGGTGGTGGGCCCAGGCTCGGAGGAAGGCTTCCTGGACCAGGTCCTCGGCCTCGTCGGCGGGGAGCCACCGGCGGGACCGACGGTGCAGGAGAGGGAAGTGGGCACGGTAAGCCTGCTCGAAGGTCTGGTCGAACTCTTCGGGGACCGCTGCCATCACACCCCCCTTGCCCAGGGCGGATGCACTCCGCCTGACCATGATATTCGCCGCCTAAGGGCGATTTCCTGCCCGCTGTTAGGTTTTTTCCCTTTTTCTCCCCTGCCCTCCTGAGGGGGCGATTGCTATGATTCGGCCCACCGCTGGGGGGAGTCCACACGGCCACTCGGATCCTGGTTGCCGATGACGATCCGGTCATCCTGCGATTGCTGCAGGTCAACTTCGGGCTGGAGGGCTTCGAGGTCCGCACGGCCACCCGGGGTGAGGAGGCCATCACGGCCGCCGATGAGATGACCCCCGATATCATCCTCCTGGACGTCATGATGCCGGGCCTCGATGGCTGGGAGGTGTGCCGGCGGCTGAAGGAGGACGAGCGGTTCAAGGACACCCCCATCGTGTTCCTCTCGGCCCGGGCCCAGGACGAGGACCGCAAGCGGGGCTACGGTCTGGGCGTGGCCGCCTACGTGACCAAGCCGTTCGACCCCGGCCGGCTGGTGGAGCTGGTCCGGCGGCTGGTCCCCGAAGAGTAGGCGCCGGGGCCCTCCCATGATCGAGCAGGAGCTGGCCGCGCTCATCCGCGAAGCCCTGGACCGGGCCGCGGTCGAGCTCGGCCTGGGTGACGACCGGCCTGCGGTGGAGGTCATCCGGCCCCGACAGAAGGAGCACGGCGATTACGCCACGGGGGTGGCCCTGGCCCTGGCCTCGGCCACCGGGCGGAAGCCTCGGGAGGTGGCCGAGCTCCTGATCTCGCTGCTGCCGGAGAGCGAGGTGGTGGCCAAGGCCGAGGTGGCCGGGCCCGGGTTCATCAACGTCTTCCTGACCCACACCTGGCTGTACGGGGTCCTGGGCCAGGTCCTGGAGCAGGGCCCCGACTACGGGCGGGTGGACGCCGGCCAGGGCGAGCGGGTCCTGGTCGAGTTCGTCTCGGCCAACCCCACCGGGCCCCTGCACGTGGGGACGGGCCGCAACGCCGCCCTGGGCGATGCCCTGGCCCGCCTGCTGGACGTGGCCGGCTACCGGGTGACCCGCGAGTACTACGTGAACGACGCCGGCAACCAGATCGCGCTGTTCGGAGCGTCGATCGAGGCCCGGTACCTGGAGCGCTTCGGGTGGGAGGCCGAGGTCCCGGAGGGCGGGTACCAGGGCGGCTACGTCCTGGACCTGGCCGAGGGGATCGCCGCCGACCTCGGTGAGGCCCTGCTGGAGGCGCCCGGAGAGGAGCGCCGTCGGCAGCTGGCCCAGGAGGGCCTCCGCCGGACCCTGGACGGGATCCGGTCCACCC
>DASWKD010000114.1:0-1610 GCA_036396815.1 Actinomycetota bacterium
GCTTCGTACACGCGCTCCCGCTCCTTGCCGGTCACCGACGCGGTGAGCAGGGCATGGGTCGGGCCGTCCGCCGCCTCCCCGGTGAACAGATCGGCCTGCTCCCGGGCGGCGCCGGCGGCCGGGCCCACCGCCCGGCCGCCCAGCGGCTCGAGGAGCGAGGCCACGCTCCGGGCGTGCTGCTGGGCCAGGACCTCGGTGGGGGCCATGATGGCCGCCTGGTGGCCGGACTGGACGGCGATCAGGCACGCGTACAGGGCGACCACGGTCTTGCCCGAGCCCACGTCGCCCTGGAGGAGGCGGTGCATGGGGCTCCCGGCGGCCATGTCCTGGGCGATCTCGGCCATGGTCCGGCCCTGGGCCTGGGTGGGCTCGAAGGGCAGGGCCTTGACGAAGCGCTGGGCCAGGTCCGGGGTCAGGTCGTGGGCGATGCCCTCGGTCCGGGACTCCACGCGGTGCTTGCGGAAGGCCACGCCCAGCTCCAGGAAGAACAGCTCGTCGAACTTCAGGCGCCGGCGGGCGTCGGCCATGGCCCGGTCATCCTCGGGGAAGTGGACGTCGTGCACGGCCTTGGGGAACGGGGGCAGGGTGTGCCGCTCGGCGATGTCCGCGGGGAGCGGGTCGTCCAGGCGCACGCGCTGGAGGGTGTCGTGCACCAGTCGGCGGATCACGCCGGTGGACACGCCCTCGCCCGCCGGATGCACGGGGACGATGCGGCCGGTGTGCACCTGGTCGGCGTCGCCGCCCTTCAGGACCTCGACCGCGGGGTTCTGGACCCGGAGCCGGCCCCGGAACGCGGTGACCTTGCCGCTGACCGCCACCTCCTGGCCCTCGCGGAACCGCTTGACCGGCCACAGCTGGTTGAACCACGACAGGTCGAGGTAGCCGCTGCCGTCCCACACGGTCACGGTGACCATCGGACGTCGGTTGCGGGTGAAGATGCGCTTGACCTTGCGCACGGTGCCGATGAACGTGGCCTCCTGGTTGATCCGCAGGTCGCCGATGGCCGCCACGTTCGAGCGGTCGATGTACCGGCGGGGGTAGTGGTGCAGGAGGTCGCCGACCGTCTCCACGCCCAGCGCCGCGAGCGCGGGGAGCGAACGCTTGGCCCAGCCGCCGGCCAGGGCCTCGATCGGGTCCCCGGGGTCCAGCCGGCTCACTCCAGCCCGATCAGGTAGGGGTACCGGGACTGGCCGCCGTCCAGGACCTCGGTCTCCAGGTCCAGCGAGGCCAGGGCCTCCCGGACCCGGGCCGTCTCCGCCGCGTCTGCGTCCGCGCCCACGTACAGCGACAGGAGCTCGAAGTCACCGGCCAGCGACCGGACCAGGTCCGCGGCCACGACCTCGGGAGCGTCGCCCACGGCCACGATCCGCTCCTTCTCCCCGTGGACCAGGCCCACCCAGTCTCCAGGCCGGACCGGCCCCGCGTCCGTGTCGGCGTCCCGCTCGGCCCGGACCACCGCGCCGGACCGGCTGGCCTCCAGAGCCTGGGCCATGTGGACCGGATCGTCGGTGTCGGCGGAGAACACGGCGGCCACCGACAGGCCCTGGGCCATCGAGGCCGTCTCCAGGACCCGGACGTTCCGAGGGCTCTCCTCCGCCGCGGCCCGGGCC
>DASWKD010000115.1:0-11989 GCA_036396815.1 Actinomycetota bacterium
GGAGACGATCACGGCACGGCCCGGTGGCTGGTGGGACAGGCCTTCCTGACGCCGCCGGAGGGCGGCCGGAAGGTCCTCCGGGTGGAGCAGGCCGATCGGATGACCGAGGAGGCCGCCGACGTCCTGCTCAAGGCCCTGGAGGAGCCTCCGGCCGACACCGTGTTCCTCCTGTCCTCGGCCCGGCCCCACGAGCTGCCGGAGACCGTCGCCTCCCGCTGTCACCTGGTGACGTTCCATCCCCTGCCCGAGGGGCTGGTCCTGGAGACGCTGACCGCCGAGGGGGTGCCGGAGGAGCGAGCCCTGGTGGCCGCCCGCCTGTCGGGGGGCAACGTGGGCCGGGCCCGCCGGATCGCCGCGGACGATCAGGGCCTGGCCTTCCGTGACGCGGCCATGGACGCCGCCCGCCTGGCCGCCGGGGGCCCGGCCGGGGCCCTGGCCGCCGCCGAGCGTCTGCTGGAGGAGGCCAAGGGATTCAAGGACCGCCTGGAGGGTGTGCTCGAGGAGGAGATGGCTTCCCTCCTCGATCCCGACACCGGCAAGCCCTACCGCCACCTCCGGGCCGAGGCCCGCCGGGTCACCGAGCGCCACCATCGGCGGGAGCGCCGGGCCGAGCGGGAGTTCCTTGACTGGAGCCTCCTGGCCCTGGAGTCCTGGCTCCGCGACGGCCTGCTCCAGGCCGCGGGCGGTGAGGGAGCGTGGGGCCTGAACCTGGACGTGCCGCCCCCACCGGCCACGGCGGCGACCGCGGCGGCCGGGGTCCAGGCCATGGAGGAGGCCCGAGCCGCGCTGGCCGACGAGACCAACCTCAACCCCAGGCTCGTCCTGGAGGGAGCCTTCCTGCGCCTGGCCGGGCTGGGGGTTGGCGCATGAGGATGATCGAGCGCCGCCTCCTGCGACTGAACGACCGGCTGGCCGAGCTCCGGGAGGAGGAGACGCTGGTGGCCGGGGAGCTGGAGATGCACCGCCACCTGCACGACGACGCCGCCCGGGACGCCGCCGTGTACGACGTGCCGGTGGAGCGCCTCAACGAGCGCGACACCTCGCTGGACGTGACCCGGTTCGAGCGAGCCCTGGTCCGGATCAGGACCCAGATCGAGCAGGTCGAGGCCAAGCGCCAGCGCCTGCTGATCCGCCTGGGCTGACCCCTCTGCCGCCGCCCGTGGCGTTCCACTGGGGCGCTACAATCTGGGGCGCGCCGGAGTAGCTCAGCCTGGCAGAGCACACGATTCGTAATCGTGGGGTCGCGGGTTCGATTCCCGCCTCCGGCTCCAGCGTTCGTGTCGTACCCTCTCGGTAGGCTCCCCGGTCATGGCCGGGGAAGGAGGACCGGGATGGCAACCAGCCCCACGCCGGGCGGCATCACGTACCGGGAGATGCTCGAACGGATCCCCGAGGACAACCGCCGGATCGAGCTCGTCGACGGCGAGATCGTGATGGCCCCCGCACCCACGCTCCGGCACCAGGAGGTGGTGGGTGAGATCTTCGTCGTGGTGCGGAGGTACGCGCGGGAGCACGGTGGGAGAGCCTTCGGCAACCCGGTCGACGTCTACGTCTCCGAGACCAACGTCCTCCAGCCCGACGTGGCATACCTGGCGCCCGGCGATCTCGACCCCGACGAGGAGCGCGTCGTCAAGCGGGCCTCGCTGGTGGTCGAGGTCTCCTCGCCCAGCACACGCCGGCGGGACGTGGGACGGAAGGCCGAGCTCTACGCGGAGCTCGGCGTCCCCGAGTACTGGTTCGTGGACCTCGACGCTCGGCGGATCGAGGTCCGTCTCCTGGAGGGCGCGACGTATGCCGCGCCGCGCCTGTTCGAGGGGCTCCTGGCGTCGCCGACCCTGCCGGGCCTCGAGGTCAGCGTGCCCGACGTATTGGCCTAGAAGCGCGGAGCGCTACGCGGCGATCGTCCAGGTCAGCTGCTGGGTAAGGTTGTTGGCGATCCAGGTGGGGTTCCGGACGAACGGGGTCTCGTCCACGACCCGGACCCGGAGCTCCGCGTGCGGCTCGGTGTCCTCGGGATCGAACGTGAACGTGGTCTCGTTGTGCGCGTCTTCCACCAGGACCCCGTCCAGGTACCAGTCGATCGTCAGGTCGTGGTCCGAGGGCTGGAGGACCTCGATCGTCACCGGCGACCCGCCGTCCAGCGGCACGCCGGCGGGCGGCGCCGCGTCGATGGGCTTGACGTGGGTGTAGAAGGCCTGGGTCATCTTCTCCCGGCTGGGCAGGTTCAGCGGCTTGCCGAACGGATACAGGCTGCGCATCAGCGAGTTCTCGCTGGGCCGGTAGATGCCCAGCTTGTAGTAGCCGCCACCCTCGAAGGTCCCGATCACCCCGCCGTCCGGCGTGGGCTCGCCCATCCACCGCCACCACTTCGTCTGCCCGGACAGCATGGCCGGGGACTGCTGGGTGGACAGGTTGACCTGTGAGGGCTCGCCGCCGGTGTACAGGGGCTGGACGACCTGCACGTCCTGCTGGGCGTCCTCGTGCAGGCCGGCCCGGTAGTAGTACTCGTACTCGTCTGCCAGGCCGCCGATCGAGTGGCCCAGCTCGTGGACCGTGATCTGGGCCGCCGCTGCGTTGCCGCCCGAGGATGTGGCGTACGCGCCGCCGGCGCCCCCGTACTTCGTGCTGTTGGCCAGCCCCAGCACCTGCTCGCTTCCCGGCGCCAGGTTGGCGAACGCCGTGGCCTTGGTGTTGTTCATGCACAGCAGGCGCTCGGTGCCGCTGCACCAGAACTGCATGTCGAGGGCCGTGTCCCGCATGATCCCCGGGTACGGGTCGGCGTCCACGCCCGACTCGTTCGAGGCCACGGTGACCATCCACACGTTGAAATAGTCCACGTAGGTGGCGAACGGCTCGGTGGTCCGGATGGTCTGCCACTTGTCCAAGGCGTGCTGGGCGAACAGCCCCTGCTCGGCGGCGGTGTACCCGTCGCCCACGATCACGATGTCGTACCGGTTCGCGCTGGGCCCCGACACGTGCAGGGGGGTCACGTCGGCCGCGGACAGCTCCTGGGCTGTGGCCGGCTGGTCCGGCAGGACGTCCGCGGGCACGCCGACCCGCGAGATGGCCCCCGTGGGCGAGAACACCTCGAACGTGACCGACTGCCAGGCTCCGGCCGGCGCCCCCAGCGCTGAGGGCGCCAGCAGGGCCAACAGCCCGGAAGCTCCGGCGACCAGCCTCCGCATCACAGCGCGCAGGTCGGGTCCCCGTTCCCTTCCTCGTCCGGACGCGGCTGGAGCGGCCCGGGGAGGTCGAACGAGCGAACGTTCCCCGAGATGGACCCGCCCACGCCGATGTCCGAGCCGAGGTGCTGCTCAAGGCGGGGCGTGGAGCCGCCCTCCAGGTACTCCTCGGGATCCCGCTCGCAGTGCAGGAACGGCAGGCCGATGGTGGCCTGCTCGAGCGTGATGTCCTGGCCGGTGGGCACGTTCAGCCACCACCCGCCGCTGGCCACATCGCTTGCAGACAGCGCCACGCCGATCCGATGGCCGGCGGGGACCCGCCAGTCCTGACCGTACAGGTCGAAGGTGGCGAACTGGTTGCCTGCGCTCCGCAGGAGGTAGGTGCCGCGGTTGATCAGCACGGCGTCGCCTCCCTCGTTCACGTCGAACACGTCGGCCACGATGTTGCCGTGGGGCACGGTCGTGTTGACCTCCACCTTCAGGACGGGCTCACCGGACAGCCACACGTCGTGCTCGAGGGGGTCGGTGAAGGACCACAGCTCGTCCTCGCCGTTCAGGCCGCCATCGCTGTACACGCCGGTGTTGAGGGAGCTCCAGAACATCGACATGTCCTTGGGAGGCCACTGCTTCTCCGCCCGGTACAGGCCCCTGTTGTCCTGCACCGCGATCTTCGGGTCCTGCACCTCGGGCTGGATCCCCTTGAGGTGCAGTTCGAGGAACCGCATGACCTCATCGATGAACCCGGGCTTGCCGGCGGCCAGCCGGTTCCCGCCGCCGCCGTACTCGCAGACCGACCCGGTCTCCCATGCCCGGCAGTGGTCCATCTGGGCGAACCACGCCCTGCTGTTCTTCAGGTCAAGCGCGTTCCAGTAGTCGAACGCGCCGTCGGGCTTGGTGTTCGTCTCCAGGAAGCCCTGGGTCAGGAACAGCGGGGTCTCCTCGCCCGTGGAGGAGATCTGGAGGTTGCGCTCCCGCCAGAACGGGCCGTCGTGGTCGTCGATGGCCGAGGACAGGGCCACGTTCACGCCGTAGCACCAGGCCTGGGGCGCGCCGTTCGCGTGGTACTGGGGCGTGTCGTTGATGGTCCCCGGCTTGGCGTCGATGGCCTGGAACAGGGCGATGGTGCCGGCCGTGCCCTGGAACCGGACGCCGTGGTTGTAGATGTAGCGGTACCCGGAGAACACGGGCTCCAGGGAGATCACGGCGGCCAGGCCCTCGGGCTGCTGGGAGATGCCCATCAGGCCCGTCCAGCCGTCGTAGGACTTGCCCAGCAGGGCCACCTTGCCGGTGGACCACGTCTGGGAGGCCGCCCATTCCACGCCGGCCTTCACGGCCATCTGCTCGCGCGGACCGCCCCAGTCGTTGCAGCCGCCGGAGCCGCCGAACCCGGGAAGGTCCACCATCACGTAGGTGTAGCCCTTCTTCAGGGCCCCGGTCAGGTTCAGGAAGTCGTAGAAGCGAGGGTTCGGCCCGGTCTGGGTGATGCCGACCTCGGTTGTGGAGCCGGAGTGGTTGGCGTACGGGGTCACGGTGAGGATCACCGGGGTCTTCTCCGTGTCCGGCATCCCCTTGGGACGGAGGATGTCGGCGTGGAGCGTGGTGGTTCCGTCGCCCATCGGGAAGTACGCCTCGGTGTAGTCGGCGTCGGGGTGAGGGGCGGCCTCGGCGGGCGCGGACACGGCCAGCCCGGCCACCAGGGCGGTCATCAGCAGGATCCTCTTGGCGAGCACGTCTACCTCCAGGCGTCGTCGTCGGGCCCGGGTTCTCCCGGGCTGGGTATGGATTCGCCGGGAAGGCCCCGGATTCCTGCCTGGAGGGCCATCCCCTCCCTTGCGGTTCCCCCGTGGGTGCCCCAGAATCACAGCCCTGAAGGTGGAGCAGCAGGGGGGGATCGGACGGGACGACCTCGTCATCCGAGGGCTGGCGAAGTCCTTCGACGACGTGCCCGCGGTGCGTCACGTGTCGTTCTCGGTTCGCCGGGGCGACTTCTACTCCCTGCTCGGCCCCTCCGGGTGCGGCAAGACCACCACCCTCCGGCTGATCGCCGGCTTCGAGCGACCCGATGAGGGCCAGATCCTGCTCCGGGGGCAGGACGTGGCTGGGTTCCCGCCCCACCTCCGGAACGTGAACACCGTGTTCCAGCACTACGCCCTGTTCCCCCACCTGACGGTGGAGGAGAACGTGGGGTACGGGCTCCGCCAGCAGGGCCTGCCCAAGGAGGAGGCGGCCCGCCGACTGAAGGAGGCGCTGACCACCGTGCGCCTGACGGAGCTGGCCACCCGCCGCCCCCGGGAGCTGTCCGGCGGCCAGCAGCAGCGCGTGGCCCTGGCCCGGGCCCTGGTGAACGAGCCCGCGGTCCTGCTCCTGGACGAGCCCCTGGCGGCCCTGGACCTCAAGCTGCGCAAGGCCATGCAGAGCGAGCTCAAGAAGCTCCAGGAGCGGGTGGACATCACCTTCCTGTACGTCACCCACGACCAGGAGGAGGCGCTCACCCTCTCGGACCGGATCGCGGTCATGAACCACGGCCGGATCCTCCAGGAGGGCACGCCCCAGGAGATCTACGAGGCCCCCACCTCCCGGTTCGTGGCCGACTTCATCGGCCAGACGAACTTCTTCGACGGCGAGGTGGCCGAGACCGCCGGGGTGACCACGGTCCGGACCGACGGCGGGCTCCTCCTCCGGTGCGCGCCCGCCTCGTGGGCGGAAGCCGGGATGCGGGTGGCGGTCTCCGTCCGGCCCGAGCAGATCGGCCCGGCCAACGGGGCCTCGGCCGAGGACAACCGGGTCACGGGCACCCTGACCCGGCGCACCTACCTGGGGGACCTGGTGCAGTACCACGTCCTCCTGCCCGGAGGGATAGAGGTGGTGGCACAGCGACAGAACGAGGGGCAGGGAGAGAGCTGGCAGG
Organism: Actinomycetota bacterium; assembly: GCA_036396815.1. GTDB lineage: Bacteria > Actinomycetota > UBA4738 > UBA4738 > CALAEC01 > DASWKD01. The sequence goes on from DASWKD010000115.1 coordinate 6,091, forward strand.
TGGGGTCCTCGGTGGACCTGGCCTGGTCCCCCGCGAACGCGCTGGTGCTCTCGCGCGGAGAGCTGGCGCTGGAGGAGGACCTGCGACTGGTGGACGAGCCCGCCATGACCGAAGGAGGGCAGGGATGAGCGAGGGACGCAGTGACCTGGACCGGTACCTGGACGGCCTCCGCCGCAAGCCGCTGTCGAGGCGCCGGTTCCTCCAGGTGACGGGATCGGCGGCCGCGGCGGCCTGGCTGGCCGCGTGCACCAAGAGCGTGGCCCCGAACCGCGGCGGCGCCACCGCCGTCCCGAAGGGGGAGCTCGAGGACGAGCTGGTGGTCTACAACTGGACCAACTACCTGAACGAGGACACGATCAAGGCCTTCGAGGAGGAATACGGGGTCACGGTCCGGGCCACCGACTTCTACGAGTCGAACGAGGAGCTCCTGGCCAAGATCCAGGGCGGGGCCCGGGGCTACGACGTGGTCGCCCCCACCGGCTACATGGTGGAGATCATGGCCGGCGAGAACCTGCTCCTCAAGCTGGACAAGCCGGCGTTGACGAACCTGTCCAACGTCCAATCGCAGTTCCTGAACCTGGACTTCGATCCCAACAACGATTTCAGCGTGCCCAAGGACTGGGGGACCACGGGGTTCATGTACCTTGCAGATCGGATCACCGAGGACCTCACGTCCTGGGACGACTTCTACTCGGTGGCCTCGGACTACTCCGGGAAGTACACCGTGCTGGACGGGGCGGTGGAGGTGGTGGGGTCCCAGCTGAAGCGCCTCGGGTACTCGTGGAACACCACCAACCAGGACGAGGTCGACGAGGCCACGGCGGAGCTGGAGAGGTTCAAGCCGCACGTGCAGGCCATCACCTCCACGGAATACCGGGAGCTGATGAGCCGGGCCGACGCGTGGATCGCCCTCGGTTGGAACGGCGACGCCTTCTACATCCTGGAGGAGCAGGAGTCCACGAAGTACGTGATCCCCGCGGAGGGCACGGAGTACTGGGTGGACTGCTGGTGCGTGCTGGCCGACGCGCCGCATCCCAACCTGGCCCAGGAGTTCGTCAACTGGATCCTGACGCCGGAGCGGCAGGCCGTGGAGTCCAACTTCTCCTACTACGCCAGCGCGGTGACGGGGGCCAAGGAGCTGACGGACGAGGCGGTCCGCAGCGACCCGGCCATCTACCCGCCGGAGAACGTGACGGACAAGCTGGAAGCCACGGCGGCCGACCCGCTGATCCTGGAGCAGCGGACGGAGGCCTTCACCAGGTTCCAGGCGGCGTAGGAGGTTGGGGCGCAGGGAGAGCGTCAGGGAGCCGGGCGGGCTGGCCTTCCCGGCCGCGGTCTACTTCCTGGCGTTCTTCGTGGCCCCGATGCTCATCATCGTGGCGTACGCGTTCGCGGACCGGTCGGGGTTCTTCGACATCACGTTCGGGCTGTACGGGGAGAGCTTCGCCCGGCTGTGGGACCCGCTGTACCTGGGGATCTACCGCGACACGCTGCTGATGGCGGCCGTGGGGACGGTGGGCTGCCTGGTGGTGGGGTTCCCCTTCGCGTACTGGCTGGCCACCCGGGTCCGGCACCGCAAGACCCTCCTCCTGCTCCTGGTCATCATCCCGTTCTGGACCAGCATCCTGATCCGCACGTACGCCTGGTCGCTGATCCTCAGCCCGCAGGGACCGCTGTCCTCGTTCCTTCAGTCGGTCGGTGCCATCGCCAACCCGCTGGACCTGCTGTTCACGCCGCGGGCCGTGTTCATCGGGATCGTGTACGACTATCTCCCGCTGATGGTGTTTCCCCTGTACGTGGCCATCGAGCGCATGGACCGGGGGCTCGTGGAGGCTTCCCGGGACCTGGGCGCGGGACGATGGCGGACGCTGTGGCGGGTGACCATCCCGCTGACCCTGCCCGGGATCATCACCGGAGGTCTGCTGGTGTTCGTGCCCATGACCGGGGAGTACGTGGTGCCCACCATCCTGGGCGGGGCCAAGACCGCGCTGCTCGGTCCGGTCGTGGCCGATCAGTTCCTGAGCGCGCTCAACTATCCCTTCGGCGCGGCCATGTCCGTGGGCCTGGTGGCCTTCCTGCTGGTGGTGATCTTCTTCTACCTGCGCTCGGTGGGCCGCCAGGCCGAGGCCAACCTGGGGACAGCCCTGTGAGCGCCACGTCCGTTCCCGTCCGGCCCCGTTTGCTCACCCGGCTCTCGGATGCCCTGGCCGACGGTGGCCTCCGGGGGTTCGCCTGGCTCACCTACGTGTTCCTGTACGCCCCGCTGGTGGTGGTGGTGGTCTACGCGTTCAACGAGTCCCGCCTGGTCCAGGTGTGGAAGGGCTTCGGGCTGGAGTGGTGGAGCCGGACGTGGGCCGACGAGTCCATCACCGGGGCCCTGCGTCTCTCGCTGTGGACGGCGGCGGTCAACGCCGTGCTGGCCACGGTGCTGGGCACCGCCGCGGCCATCGGCCTGCGCAACGTGGGCAAGCGAGTGCGCACCGGCTTCGACGCCGTGATGTACAGCACGCTGATCGTGCCGGAGATCGTGATCGCCATCGCCTCCCTGCTGTTCTTCGTGACGGTGGGGGTGCCGCTGGGGCCCCTGGCCATCATCATCACCCACGCGGTGTTCAACACCTCTGTGATCACCCTGGTCGTCCGGGCCCGGCTGGCCGGCATGGACCGTTCGCTGGAGGAGGCCTCGGCCGACCTGGGGGCCACCCGGTGGGCCACCTTCCGGCAGGTCACCCTGCCCCAGCTGAAGCCCGCGGTGCTGGCCGGGGGGCTTCTCGCGTTCACCTTCTCCTTCGACGACGTGGTGCTGTCCACGTTCGTGTCCTCGCCGGGCTCCACCACCCTGCCCTTGCGGGTGTTCTCCGAGCTGCGGTTCGGGCTGACGCCCAAGGCCAACGTGGTGGCCACCACCATGCTGGGCATCACCCTGACCGCCGTGGTCGTCGCCCAGGTGCTCCTGCGGCGTACGCCGCCGCCGGCCGTGGCCGCCGGCGCCGAGCGCTGACCGGTGCGGGCCCTGGTCCTGGGCGCGGCCGGCGTCGTGGGGCGCGAGGTGGCCGCCGGGCTGGCCGCGGAAGGCGCCGTGGACGCCCTGGTCCTGGGCGACGTGGACGCCTCTGGCCTGCGGTCGCTGGCCAGGGAGGTGGACGGCACGCCGCGACGGGTGGGGGGCTCGGACCAGCGCTCGCTGCGGGCGGCCATGCGGGGTGCAGACCTGGTGGTCAACTGCACCACCTACCACCTGGGCCTGGCCGTGACCCGCGCGGCCATCGCCTCCGGGGCCCACTACCTGGACCTGGGGGGCCTGTACAACACGCCCAAGCAGATGGCCCTGGACCGGGAGGCCCGCCGGGCCGGCGTGGCTGTGGTCATCGGGTGCGGGGCCACGCCCGGTCTGTCGAACGTCCTGGTCCGCCGGGCCGCCGACCGTCTGGACGCCGTGCGCGAGGTCCACATCTCCTTCGCCAGCCACCGGGACCTGGCCCCGTCGCCGGGCCTGCTGGACACGATCCTCGACGAGTTCCGCCCCGGTGTGCCGCGCTTCGTGTGGCGAGCGGGACGTCTCCGTCCTGTGTCACCGTTCGACGGCGCCCGCAGGGTGCGGTTCCCGCCGCCGCTCGGGATGCAGGAGGTGTACTACGTGCCGCACTCGGAGACGTACACGATCCCCCGGAGCCTCCGCGGCGAGCTGCGCGAAGTGGTCGTGCGTGGCACGTGGCGGCCCGAGGACATGCGAACCCTGGCCTCGCTGTCCCGCCTCGGGCTGACCGGCGACCAGCCCGTCCGGGCGGAGGGCGCGTCGGTGGCGCCCCTGGCCCTCCTGCGCGCGCTGCTGCTTGCCGACCCCCCCACCGAGCCGGACCTGCCGTGGGCCTTCTTCCTCCACGTGGAGGTCACCGGAGTCCGGGGGCGCCGGAAGGCGACCGTGGTCCAGCGGGCCAGCCATCCCATCTCCTGGGGGAGGCGAGCCACCGGGCGCATGACCGCGGTCCCCGCCGTGGTCGGCGCGGGTGAGATGGCCCGGGGGGCCGTGCGCGGGACCGGCGTCCTGCCGCCGGAGCGGGCCTTCGATCCACTGGCGTTCCTCCGCGGCGTGCGCCGCCTGGGCGTGACGGTCACGTCCTCGGGCCCCCGCTGAGCAGCGCAGACGGTCGCCGGGGCCCCCAAGTACTATCTGCGGGCATGAAGGGTGAGGGCTTCGAAGACCTGATCCGGTCCTGGGACGGCGAGGAGGTGCTCGCGCGCTTCGACGAGCCAGCCGGGGCCTGGATGTTCGTGTGCGTCCACTCCACCCTCATGGGCCCGGCCACCGGCGGGGTCCGGATGAAGACCTACGCCACGCCGCACGAGGCACTGCTGGACTGCATGCGCCTGTCCTCGCTGATGACGCTGAAGACCGCGGTCAGTGGCCTGCCGATGGGCGGGGGCAAGTCGGTGATCGCCGTGCCGGAGGTCCCCGCGCCGGGATCCGAGGAGCGCCGCCGGGTGATGGAGCGCTTCGGGATGATGGTCGGCTCGCTCCAGGGCACCTACTGGTCGGGTCCCGACATGAACACCTCGGAACAGGACATGGATGTGTTGTGGGACGTGGCGCCGTACACGTTCGGGCGCAGCCCGGCCCGGGGCGGCTCCGGCGACAGCGCCCCGGACACGGCAGAGGGGGTCCTGCACGGGATCAAGGCCACCGTGGCCCGGGCCTTCGGGTCGCCGGACCTCTCCGGGCGGACCGTGCTGGTGGAGGGCGTGGGCGGGGTCGGCAGCCGTCTGGCGGAGCTGCTGGCCAAGGAGAACGCCTCGCTCCTGGTGGCGGACATCGACCAGGAGCGGGTGACGGAGATCGCCGAGCGGCTGGCCGCGGGGATGGTGGCGCCCGGCGATGTGATCGGCGCCGAGTGCGACGTGTACGCGCCGTGCGCCGTGGGATGGACCGTCAACGAGGAGACCATCCCCCGCCTCCGGTGCCGCGCGGTGGCCGGCGCCGCCAACAACCAGCTGGGCGAGCTGGTCCACGACGCGGAGCGCCTCCGCCGGGCCGGCATCCTGTACGCGCCGGACTATGTGATCAACGCCGGCGGTGCCTTCCACCTGATCGGGTACGAGACGCTCGGCTGGAGCAGGGACGAGGTGGACCGCCACATCACCGGCATCGGCGACACCATGACCCGCATCTTCGAGCGCGCCGACGAGCAGGGCATCAGCACCGAGCTGGCCGCCGAGCGCATCGCCAAGGACCGCCTGGCCAAGGCCGGGAACCCGCCCACACGCTGATCCGACGCGAGCGCGGTTCGGGCGGCAGCATGCCGGGTGCTAGAATCCCGCGGACCATGAAGCTTCGCCGATCGTTGCCGCTCGCCCTGTTGGGGCTCCTGCTCGCGGCCCCGGCGCTGGCCCAGGAGCCGTCGCCGCTCCTGCCGGGGCAGGAGCCCGAGGCCGCCTACGGCCTGCCGTTCTGGATCTCCGCTCCGGTGGTCCTGGGGGCTGTGGGCCTTGTGCTGATCCTCGGCCTGCTCTACCTTCGCCTATCCCGCCGCTTCTTCGCCCGCGACGAGCCGCCGCCGGTGACCATCCGGCCCCGGTTCGCGGGCATGTCCGCCGCCCAGCCGGTGGCCGCCGCCCCCCAGGGCGCGCCGGCCGCTGCTCCCCGGGCCACCGCGGCAGCGGCCTCGGCGGGCACAGCCCCCTCCCCCCCCAAGGAAGCCGCTCCCAAGGCTGAACCGTCGAAGGAGCCCGCGCCCCAGCAGGGGAAGGACGGCGCGTCTCCCGGAGAGGGGATCAAGCCTGACCGCCCCTCGGAGGGAAGCGCGCCTTCCTCCACTCCTGGGGACGGTCCCGACCAGGAGACCTTCGATCGGGTCCTGGCCGAGCAGCTCGAGAAGGGCGTGGACCGCCGGGTGGCCGAGGG
>DASWKD010000116.1:0-7628 GCA_036396815.1 Actinomycetota bacterium
TCCACGATCCGGCCCACCCCCGACGGGCTGAAGATCTGCCCCATGGCCCGGACCGAGCCCACGGAGATCTCCCCCACCTGCCCGGCGCCCCGGCCGACCGCGGCCCGGGGCCCCAGGCGCAGACGCGAGCCCTCGCCCACGATGATGCCCAGCCGCCCGACCCGTTCCCCGTCCACCTCCGCGGCGCGGGGCGTCACCGGGATGTCCAACTCGGTCCCCTCGCGGGCCACGGTCACCGTCATCTGCCGGCCGGCGCCGCCACGGGTGATGGCCAGGAACTCCTCCCAGGTCACCGGGCGGCCGTCCACGGCGCGGATCTCGTCCCCGGCCCGGATCCCGGCCTCGGAGGCCGGCGAGCGGTCCCCCGACACCAGCAGCTGGACGCGGTCCACCCGGGCCCGGGGGACGCCCACCGCGCCGAAGAACACGCTGAGCAGGAGGAAGGCCAGGATGAAATGGGTCACCGATCCGGCCACCAGGACCACGGCCCTCTTCCACGGCTTGGCGGCGTGGAACGTGCGGGGCAGGTCCTCCGGCGCGGGCTCCTCGTACGGGTTCATGCCCGCGATGCGCACGTACCCGCCGGCCGGGATGGCCTTGAGCCCGTACTCCGTCTCGCCGCGGCGGAACGACCACACCCGGGGCCCGAACCCGATGAAGAACTCCTCGACCTTGATCCCGAACCACTTGGCGGTGGCGAAGTGCCCCAGCTCGTGGAAGAAGATCACCATCAGGATGACCAGGACGAAGATCACCACGCCCTCGGGGGCCGGCGGCAGCAGGAGCACCGCCGCGGCCACGAGCAGCGCGAAGATGGACAGCGCGGCCCCGATGGCCGCCAGGAGCCGGATCAACGGGACTCGATCAGCTCCGCGGCCCGGTGACGGGCCCATGCGTCGGCCCGGTCCAGGGTCACCACCGAGACCACGGACGCCGGTTCGTGCTCGTCCAGGACCTGGGCCACCACGTCGGGGATCCCGGTCATGGGGAGCTTCCCCTCCAGGAACGCCATCACGCCGATCTCGTTGGCCGCGTTGAGCGCCGCGGGGAACGTGCTGCCGGCCCGTCCGGCCCGGTAGCACAGGTCCACGGCGGGGAACGCCTCGCGGTCCAGGTCCTCGAAGGTCAGCCGTCCCAGAGCAGCCAGGTCCAGGTGCTCCACGCCGGCGGACAGCCGCTCCGGGAACGACAGCGCCAGCTGGATGGGCAGGCGCATGTCGGGCTTGGAGAGCTGGGCCATCATGGCCCCGTCGGCGAACTCGGCGATCCCGTGCACGATGCTCTCCGGGTGGACCACCACGTCGATCTCCGAGTAGTCCAGGTTGAACAGGTAGTGGGCCTCGATCACCTCGAGTCCCTTGTTCATGAGCGTGGCCGAGTCGATGGTGATCTTGGGGCCCATCTTCCAGGTGGGGTGGGCCAGGGCCTCCTTGACAGAGGCCTTGGCCAGCTCCTCGTGGGTCCAGCCCCGGAACGGACCGCCGGACGCGGTGATGATCACGCGCTTCAGGTCGTCGCGGCTCTCGCCGCGCAGGCACTGGGCCAGGGCGGCGTGCTCGGAGTCCACGGGCACCAGCCGCTCGGGCTCGCCCTTGACCAGGTCCATGACCAGCTCCCCGCCCACGATCAGGCTCTCCTTGTTGGCCAGGGCCAGGGTCTTGCCGGACTGGAGCGCTGCCAGGGTGGGGGCCAGTCCCACCGAGCCGACCATCCCGTTGAGGACGACCTCGGCCTCCAGGTCCCGGGCGATGGACTCGGCGGCGTCCGGTCCGGCCACGATGTCCACGCTCTTCAGGCCCTTGGTGCCCTCCAGCCCGGCCCGGAGCTCGGTGGCCGCGGCCTCGTCGCTGACGGCGACCACGGGAGGGATGAACTCGCGGATCTGGCCCACCAGCAGGTCGTGGTTGGAGGCGGCGGCCAGCCCGGCTACCTGGAAGCGGTCCGGGTTGCGCCGGATCACGTCCAGCGCCTGGGTCCCGATCGATCCGGTGGAGCCGAGGATGATGACCCTGCGCATCGTTCCAAGGGTACCCGGTTCGAAGGGCAAAGTCAGAGAAGCACGATGCGCATGAAGTACCAGGCCGCCGGGGCGGCGAACAGGATCGAATCGATCCGGTCCAGGATGCCCCCGTGCCCGGGGAGGAGGGTCCCCATGTCCTTGACCCCCAGGTCCCGCTTCAGGGCCGACTCCGCCAGGTCCCCCAGGGGGGCGGCCACGGCGATCACCAGAGCAAGCCCCACCGCGGCACCGGCCCCCAGGCCTCCGGAATCGGCCCCGGCCGGGTCGGCGAACGGGGTGACCAGCGGGATCAGGGCCAGGGCGAACAGCAGGAGGATGAACGTGGCCCCGATGACCCCCTCCCAGGACTTCCGGGGGCTCACCGTGGGAGCCAGGGGCCGGCTCCCCCACAGGCTCCCGATCCCGTACGCGGAGATGTCGTACAGCACGGTCAGGCCCACCACCACCAAGAGGAGGTTCCGGCCAACCGCCTCGGGGGCCCGCAGGAGGAGCAGGGCGTACGACCCCAGGAACGGGACATACAGGATGCCGGTCAGCGTGGCCCCCAGGTTGGTCACGATCCCCCGCCGGGCCCGGACCGGGGCGGCCACATACCAGAACACGCTGAGGGCCATGCCCAGCGCCGCGGCGAACAGGATGGCCGGCTCCCCCTTGAGGTAGGCCCCGGCCAGCATCAGGGCCCCCACCACCAGCCCCAGCGCGGTGGCCGGCTGGGATCCCCGGGCCCGCATCACCGCGTACAGCTCGGCCTGCCCGGTCAGCAGAACCAGAGTCGCCAGCACGGCGAACGGCCCCTTCCCGATCGCCAGGAGGGCGATGGCGGCCAGGGCCAGGAGGGCCCCGGAAACGGCCGCCGCGGGCAGGTTCCGCCCCTCGGCGGGCTCCGGCTGGCCCCCGGCGTCCATGGGCTCCTGCCAGGCCGGCGGGGGCGGGCCTTCGTCCACGGGCTCCACCCGGATCGTCCCGGGGGGCCCGGCGGGCTCCTCCAGGTCTGCCAGCAGCTCGCGCTCCACGTCCTCCGGGGACTCCCGCATCCCCTCCGCGAAGTGCTCCGCCGCGGCCTCCAGGTCCACGGTCTGGCCCTCGGCCGGCGGCAGGACCACCGGGGGCGGCTCGGGGGCGGGTTCCTCCTCCGGGCCGAACATGGCCCCCAGGCCCTCGTCCTCCTGCGGGCCGGGGAGCCCCGCGTACTGGGGGGGCGGCACGCCCATGTCTTCCATCGACACGGGCTCCTCGACCGGGGGGGCCGCCTCGGCCGCCTCGGCCTGGGCGGCCTCCCGGAAGCGCTCCCACTCGTCGCCGCCCTCCTCCTCCAGAGGCTCCCCGCCGGGTGCCGGCTCCGTGGCGGGTGGCTCCGGGGGCGGGGGGGTCGGAGGAGGCCCGGCCGGGGGCCCGACCAGCTCGTGCTCGCCGGGGAGGTCGATGGTGGGTCCGGCCCAGTCGCCGAGGGGGTCCTCACCCGGCCCGGCCTCCGGGGGCTGGGGGGCCGCCGGGCCCTGTCCCTCGTCACCGGCCGTGGGCCAGTCGGGGTCCTGGATGGGGGCGAAGAAGGAATCGAGGTCCTCGAACAGGTCCTCGGGGTCCGCTTCGTCTGGGTCCTGCTTGCGCCGGTCTTCGGGTCCGGCCACGCTAGACCTCCATCAGCTCCTTCTCCTTGTGGCTGACCAGCTCGTCGATCTGGGCCACGTGCTCGTCCGTGTGCTTCTGGAGCTCCTTCTCGGCCCTGGCCAGCTCGTCCTCGGAGATGTCGTGGGTCTTCTCCATCTTCTCCATCTCGTCCTTGGCGTGGCGCCGGACGTTGCGCACGGCCACCCGTCCCTCCTCGGCACGTTCCCGGACCACCTTGGTCAGCTCCTTGCGCCGCTCCTCGGTCAGCGGCGGGAACGCCAGGCGGATCACGTTGCCGTCGTTCGAGGGCGTGAGGCCCAGGTCCGAGGACATCAGGGCCTTCTCCATGGCCGCGATCGAGTTGCGGTCGAAGGCCTGGATCACCAGCAGGCGGGGCTCGGGGACGCTGAACGAAGCCAGCTGGTTGAGGGGGGTCTGGGTCCCGTAGTAGTCCACCGTGATCCGGTTCAGGATGGCCGGCGATGCCCGGCCCGTTCGCACGGTAGCGAACTCCTCCCGGCTGACCTCCACGGCCCGGTCCATCTTGTGCACGGCGTCCTTGATGATGTCGTCGACCGCCACCTCAGCCTCCCGCGTCCACCAGCGTCCCGATGCGCTCGCCCATGAGCGTCCGCATGATGTTGCCTTCCTCCCGGTAGTCGAACACGATGATGGGCAGCTTGTTCTCCATGCACAGGGAGATGGCCGTGGCGTCCATGACCTGGAGGCCGCGCTTCAGGACCTCGATGTACTCCAGGTGGTCGAAGCGCACCGCGTCGGGGTTCACGTTGGGGTCCGAGTCGTACACGCCGTCCACGCGGGTGCCCTTGAGGATAGCCTCGGCGTGGATCTCCAGGGCCACCTGGGCGGCGGTGGTGTCGGTGGAGAAGAACGGCCGTCCCAGCCCGGCGGCGAAGATCACGATGCGGCCCCGCTCCAGGTGCCGCACCGCGCGGAGCGGGATGAACGGCTCGGCGATCTGGGCCATGGCGATGGCCGTCTGGACCCGGGTGGTCACGCCGATCCGCTCCAGCGCATCCTGGAGGGCCAGGGCGTTCATCACCGTGGCCAGCATCCCCATGTAGTCGGCCCGGGCCCGGTCCATCTGCGGGGCGTCGCGCCCCCGGAAGATGTTGCCGCCGCCCACCACCACCGCGGTCTGCACGCCCTTGTGGACCACGTCGCTGAGCTGGTGGGCCAGCAGCTCCACCGGCTCCGGGGCGATGCCGAACCCCCGGTCGTCCGGGGCGAAGGCGTCACCCGAGAGCTTCAGCAGGACCCGGCGGTACAGCATGCCGGAGGGAGAGGCCTCCGCGGACGCGTCGTCCGGCCCGAGGGCCACCGGGTCCTCGCTCAGGATCCCTCCTCGCCGAGCTGGAACCGGGAGAACCGCCGCACGGTCACGTTCTCGCCGACCTTGGCCGCGGCCTGCTTCACCAGGTCGCCCACCGTCACGCTGTCGTCCTTGATGAACGGCTGCTCCAGCAGGCAGACCTGCTTGTAGAAGGCCTTGATCTTGCCCTCCACGATCTTGGGCACCACGGTGTCGGGCTTGCCCTGCTCCCGGGCCTGCTCCTCGGCGATCTTGCGCTCCCGCTCGACCTCCTCGGCCGGCACGTCGTCGGGCGAGATCCACTGGGGGCTGGCCGCGGCGACCTGCATGGCCAGGTCCCGGGCCAGCTTCCGGAACTCCTCGGTGTTGGCCACGAAGTCCGTCTCGCAATTCACCTCGACCAGGGTGCCCACCCTGCGGTTCATGTGGATGTAGGACTCCACCACGCCCTCGTTGGCGGCCCGGCCGGCCCGTTTCTGGGCGTCGGCCAGACCCTGGGTCCGCAGGAGGTCCACGGCCTCGTCCATGTCGCCGCCCGTCTCCTGGAGGGCGCGCTTGCAGTCCATCATCCCGGCCCCGGTCATCTCCCGGAGCTGCTTCACCTGCGCTGATGTGATCTCCACGGTCACTCCTGTCGCGATTGTCCCACAGCGGTTCGGGTCATTTCTCCAGGTCGGCGGGGGCTCCGGCGGCCTGCTCGCCGTTCCCCTCGGGCTCCGGGGCGATCTCCGCGGCCGGGGCCGGGGCCGGCGGGGGCTCCGCGGCCGGTGCCGGGGCCGGCGCGGGCTCCGCGGCCGGTGGAGCCGAGGGCTCCTCCTGATCGCCGAACACCCGGTCCTGGAGGTCCTTGCCGGCCAGGTGGCGTCCCTCCTCCACCGCGTCCGCCAGGACGGTGGTCACCAGGGTGACCGAGCGGATCGCGTCGTCGTTGCCGGGGATCACGTACTGGACCTCGTCCGGGTCGCAGTTCGTGTCCACGATGGCGATGATCGGGATGCCGAGCTTGTTGGCCTCGGTCACCGCGATGTGCTCCTTCTTGGTGTCCACCACGAACACCGCGTCCGGCAGGCGCTCCATGTCCTGGATGCCGCTCAGGTTGCGCTCCAGCTTCTCCTTCTCGTGCCGGAGGCGGAGAACCTCCTTCTTGGGCAGGAAGTCGAAGGCCCCCGAGCGCTCCATCTCCCGGAGCTCCTTGAGGCGCAGCAGCCGGCTGTGGATCGTCTGGAAGTTGGTGAGCATGCCGCCCAGCCACCGGGTGTTCACGTAGGGCATGTCCACCCGCGAAGCCTGCTCGGCCACCACGTCCTGGGCCTGCTTCTTGGTGCCCACGAACAGGACCGAGCCCTCGCGGCGAGCGATGTCCCGGACGACCTGGTAGGCCTCCTCCACGCCGACCAGCGTCTTCTCCAGGTCCACGATGTAGATGCCGCTGCGCTCGGCGTAGATGAACCGTCGCATCTTGGGGTTCCACCTCCGGGTCTGGTGCCCGAAGTGGACGCCCGCCTCCAGCAGCTGCCGTCGGGTGACGACGGGCATGCGCTTCCTCCTTTCGGTTGGTGCTCCTCCGCCCGGTTCGACCCCGTGGCCAACCCTCGAGAGGGACCGTGACCCGGGTCCCCGGGCGTGCGTATTCGGCCCTTCCGGACCGGACGGCCAGTCTAGCAGAGGCTACCGGCGGGGCTCGGCCCGGGGGACCTGGTCGCGCACGGCCAGCCACCGGAACAGGAAGGTCCCCAGGGCCCCGATGTGGACCAGGGAGCCCACCAGGGCGAAGCCCCACACGGCCGGGCTGGGGGTGATGGGGGCGTTGGGGCCGGCCGGGGTGATGGTGGCCGCCCAGAACACGAAGGAGAAGTACGCCACCACCAGGAGCAGATGGCGGGGCCCCGGGAGGCGGGCCGCCCGGACGCTCCGGCGGAGGATCTCCGCCGCCGGGTCGGGCTCCGCGGCCGCGATGGCAGGAGCCATCCCCAGGTAGTGCAGACCCAGGATCAGGGCCGCGATCACACCCAGGTTGCCGAGCGCCGGCCCGGCCACCGACTGGACCAGCAGGGGGACGGCCAGCACCAGGGCGAACTCCACCGAGATGACCAGGAACAGGATCCCGGCCACCCGGGGCAGCCGGCGGAGGGACGGACCGGCCGGCTCCTCTCGGAGGGACGCGATCAGCAGGAGGGCGAACATCCCCAGCGCCAGGGCCCGGACCGCCGCCGAGCCCAGCACCATGGCCGTGGTGGAGACCGCCGTCCCGGCCGCCTGGTTCACCAGCGCCACGTCCAGCGACACGTGCACCGGTGGGAGCCCCGTGAGGAGGACCAGGGCCTGGGGTGGGGGCGCCGTGCCCAGGGCGATGAACCCGGCCCAGAAGGCCAGGGGAGCCAGGAGCGTCAGGGCCAGCAGGAGGGGCCGCCGGCCCACGGCCCGGAAGCCGGCGGCCACCGACACCCCGAACGGCGGGTAGGGGGACTGGGCGGCCGAGCCGAACAGCCCCGAACGCCGCTGGGGCGGCGGGGGCGGCTCCTTCTCCACGGGCCGGGCGGGCACGGGACCGCCGGAGCGCCGGTCGCGCTTCTTGCTCATGCCCGCTCCCGCCGCCAGGTGAGCCGGAAGACCACCAGGAGCACCAGGAACAGGGGCCCGGCCACCGCCGCGTAGCTCACGAGCGCC
>DASWKD010000117.1:0-2504 GCA_036396815.1 Actinomycetota bacterium
CCGGGCCGCCTCCCGGGCCGGGCCGGCCATCGCGTCCAGGGCTCCCATGGGCCCATGGTACGCCGGGGTCAGTCCAGGAGGACCAGCTCGTCGCGGTGGATCACCGGGCTCTCCCCGCCGCGCGTCCCGGCCAGGGCGGGGAGCTCGCGGCTGTTGTGGTTCGTGACGCCCCGGGCGAACACCGTCCCACCGGGCCCGGCGACCTCCACCGTGTCGCCGGCCTCGAAGTCGCCCTCCACGCCGGTGACGCCCGCGGCCAGCAGGCTCCGGCCGGCCTCACGGACGGCCCGCTCGGCGCCGGCGTCCACCACGATCCTCCCCCGGAGGCCGCTGACGAAGGCCAGCCAGGCCTTCCGCGAAGGCCGTTTGCCGCCCGAGGGCGGGAGCCACGTCCCCTCCGGCTCCCCGGCCAGGACCCGGGCCACCACGTCGCGCCGGGCGGCCCCGGCCACCACCACGCCCACACCCGCCGCGGTGGCGATCCGTGCCGCTTCGACCTTGGAGGCCATGCCCCCGCTGCCCAGGCCGCTCCGGGTGGCCCCGGCCTCGATGGCCGAGAGATCGGCCACCTCTTCCAGGAGAGCGGCGCCCTTCCGGCCGGGATCCTTGGTGTAGATCCCGTCCACGTCGGACAGGAGCACCAGCAGGTCGGCGCCCAGCATCACCGCGGTCAGAGCGGCCAGGCGGTCGTTGTCGCCGAACCGGATCTCCTCGGTGCCGATGGTGTCGTTCTCGTTGACGACCGGGATCGCCCCGGCCTTGAGGAGCCGCTCCAGGGTGTTGCGGGCGTTCACGTAGTGCCGGCGCCGGACGAAGTCGTCCTGGGTCAGCAGGACCTGAGCGACCACCAGGCCCCGCCGGGCGAACAGCCGCGCGTACCCGGCGACCAGGCGCCCCTGGCCGACGGCGGCCGCGGCCTGGAGGGTGGGCATGTCCCGGGGCCGCCGGGCCAGGCCCAGCGGGGTCAGGCCGGTGGCGATGGCCCCCGACGACACCAGCACGCAGCCCCGGCCCCGGGCCGCGTCGGACACATCCCGGACCACCTTGGCCAGGCGCCGGGCGGACACCTCGCCGTCCGGCCCGATCAGGGCGGCGCTGCCCACCTTGACCACCAGGCGCCGGACCGGCGGGAGCCGGCGGGTCACGCCGGCTCCTGGTCGGGGAGGAACGCGAAGGCCTGCCCGGCGATGACCACCTCGTCCCCCCGCCTGGCGCCGGCCTCGGCCAGGCGCTTCTCCACGCCCTCCCGCCGGAGGCGCTTCTGGAGCCGGGCCACCTCCTCCTCGTCCTCCAGGTCCGCCTCGGCCACCCATCGTTCCACGGCCGCTCCCTCCACCACGAACCGCTCCGCGTCCCGGCGGACCGAGAACGTGTCCCGGGCCGGACGGAGGACCACGTAGGGCTCCCGGGCCACCGGCGGGGCCTCGTGCCGCGCCAGGCGCTCCAGCCGGGCCCGCAGGTCGTCCAGGCCCTGGCCGGTCACGCCCGACACCACCACCACCTCGGTGGGGATGGCCTGGGCGCGCTCCGAGGCGTCGGGGACCAGGTCTGCCTTCGTGCCCACCGCCACCCACGGACGCCCGGCCAGGTCGGAGTCGTGGGCCGTGACCTCGGCCCGGACCGTGGCCAGGTCGGCGGCGGGGTCCGCCGCGCTGAGGTCCACCACGAACGCCAGGGCCCGGCACCGGGCGACGTGGCGCAGGAACCGATCGCCCAGGCCCTTCCCCGCGTGGGCGCCCTCGATCAGTCCGGGGACGTCGGCCATCACGTACCGGGCCTCGTCGTCGCCGGCCACGCCCAGGTTGGGCGACAGCGTGGTGAACGGGTAGTCGGCCACCTTTGGCCGGGCCGCGGTGAGCGCGGCCAGCAGGGTGGACTTCCCGGCGTTGGGCAGGCCCACCAGGCCCAGGTCGGCCACCAGCCGGAGCTCCAGGGAGAGCCGCCGCTCCTCCCCCGTTTCGCCCTGTTCGGCGCTCTTCGGGGCCCGGTTGCGCGAAGAAGCCAGCGAGGCGTTCCCCCGCCCACCCCGGCCGCCCCGGGCCACCACCACCCGGGCGCCCTGGCCCACCAGGTCGGCCACCAGGCCCCGCTCCTCCAGGATGAGGGTCCCGTCCGGGACGGGGATCAGCAGGTCCCCGCCGTCGGCGCCCTTGCGCTTCTTCCCCTGCCCGTGGCCGCCGGGCTCGGCCCGCTGGTGGGGATGGTCGGCCATCGTCGACAGGTCGAAGACCTCGGAGGAGACCTCCAGGATCACGTCGCCGCCCCGGCCGCCGTCGCCACCGTCGGGGCCGCCCCGGGGCTTGAAGGGCTCGCTGTGGAAGGACGCCGACCCGCTGCCGCCCCGCCCGGCGCGCACGAAGACCACGGCTTCATCGACGAAGGCCATGGGGCGAGTGTAGAGGCCGGGCTAGGCCGAGGCCTCGGCGGGGGCCTCGATCGAGGCGATCCGCCGGCCCCGGGAGGTGTGGAACCGTACGATCCCGGGTACCAGGGCGAACAGGGTA
>DASWKD010000118.1:0-2177 GCA_036396815.1 Actinomycetota bacterium
TAGGACCTGCGAAGGCGCCGCGCCGTTCGGCGCGGCGCCTTCGCCTCCACTTACCGCACCAGCCGGGACATCCGGCGGTCCGCGAGCACCTTCCCACCCGTCTGGCACGACGGGCAGTACGTCACCTCGTGCGACTCGTACGACACACGCCGCAGGTCTTCGCCGCATCGAGGACACGGTTGCCCGTACCGGTTGTGCACCGTGAAGTGATCGCCGAGCTTCGTGGGGAGGCCGCCAGTCCGCCTGCGCTCGACCCCCAGCGCGTCGGCCAGGATGTCCCTGGTGGCGTCCATCAGCGCCCGGCGCTGCTCCCGGTCCAGCTTGGACAGGACCACGTACGGGGACAGCTTGGCGCGATGCAGGATGTCGTCGCTGTAGCCGCGACCGATCCCGGCCACGGTCCGTTGGTCGCGGAGGATGGTGTGGACCCGCCGGGCGTCATCGCTCTCCAGGACGAAGCGCTCGAACGCCTTCGATGAGGGCTCCGGACCCAGCCTGGCCAGCGGCCCCTCGTCGCCGGGACCGAGGACCCACCAGCCGGCCTTGCGCTCCGTCCCGAACTCCTTGACCAGGACCGACGGGGCGTCCTCGAACCGCAGGCGGACCACGGCGCCGCGGGGCTTGGTGGCCTTGGGGGGGTCCTCCAGGTCGATCCGCCCGCCCTGGGACAGGTGGACCAGCAGACGGGGCCCGTCCACATCCAGGACCAGGTACTTGCCACGCCGGCCCACCTCGCGGAGCGTCCGTCCCTCCAGCGCCTCGGGCGGCGGGTCCACGGTCTTGAGGGCCGAGAACTGGAGCGGGTCGGCCCGCTCGAACGCCCGGCCGGCCAGAGCCTCGTTCAGCCGTTCGGCCAGGGCCTGCACCTCGGGGAGCTCCGGCATGCCCTCAGCCTACGCCGGGCCGGACGGGGCCCTGCCTCCGGCGGTGGTCAGTGGCGGCCGCAGGCGCAGCCACCGGCGCCGTGGCCGCCGGTCTCGTTCCCCGCGTGGGCGCCGTGACCGTGGCCGCCGCACGCGCAGCCTCCACCGCCGCCGTTGCCGTGCTCGCGCTCGTGCTCGTGCTCGTGGCGCGGAGCTGAAGGGTTGTGGATCGCGAAGCCGGTCTCGCTCAGGCTGTCCACGAAGTCGATCCGGGCATCGGCCAGGCGAGGGGCGCTCTCCGGATCGGTGACCACCCGGACGCCGTGGTGCTCCTCGAACAGGTCCCCGGCCTGGTCCGCCTCCACCAGGGCCATCGAGTACCGGTAGCCGCAGCAGCCCCCGGGCTCGGCGGCGATCCGGAGCGCGGCGTCGGGGTGCCCCTGCTCCTGCATCAGGTACTTCAGCTTGCTGGCTGCGGTCTCGGTCAGCTGCACGGTCTCACTCCTCCGGTGTCGGTCCCTCGATGATACCCGGGGAATCGCCGGAGGGATCCAGGTCCCAGAAATCCCCGGTCAGCCCGATCGCGGCGAACAGGCCCTGGGCCGCCTCGGGGCTGGGCCTGTGCCACCGAGGGCCCAGTCGGTCCTGGTACCAGGCCGAGGCCAGGCGCCACAGCTGATCCGGGGCCAGGGTGGCCCCGGGGCCGTCGTCCCGGCCCTCCAACCACCTGCCCAGATGCTCTTCGTCACGGAAGAGCTGCATCGTCGCTCAGGTGAACCCGATGTTCTCCCACCACCGGGCGGCGGGGACCAGGAAGTGGCCGATCGTGTCCGTGGGCGCCAGCCGGCGGGCCTTGACGGCCAGACCCAGGTCCTCGTCGCAATCCGGGCACCGAGTGGTGACGGTGCCGTCGGCGTCCAGCATGGCCAGGACCCCCAACCCGTCCCACACGCAGTTCGCCCACCACCGTCCCCGCTCCGCGGCGTCAACCCGAAAGGCGGTGGGCCGGGCGGAGAGGGGCGCCGCCATCCACACGTCCAGGGTCCCCGGCTCCAGGACGATGACCCGCTCCTCCGCCAGACGGCGGAACGCGTCCTCCGCCGCGGCGGGATCCAGGTCCAGGGCCTCGGCGGTCTCCCCGGCGGACGGGGGCGCGCCGGCCTCGATGAACCGGCGATAGAGGTACAGCCGGACCTGGTTGGCCACCTCGTCCACGTGGCGGAGTATCCGTCCCGGTGCCCGGGACGGCAAGGGTCACATCCGGGCGATGGATCGAAGCCTCATCCGGGGGCCGAACCGCGGCGCTCCTCCGCC
>DASWKD010000119.1:0-6706 GCA_036396815.1 Actinomycetota bacterium
CGAGGGCCCATCCCCAGGCTGGGAAGCCGCGCCTTGCCATGGTCGGAGCCATACCATCGCCTTCGGCTCGGCTGGCCCCGTTCCGCATAGGCGGTTCTGCTCATTTCCGGTGTCGCCCATAAGACCCGGCCGATCCGGGACCCCGTTCTGCCACAATCACACCCGTGCGCCTCCTGCTCATCGCCAACGTGCGGGCCCAGACCGTGACCCCTCGCCGGGCCACCGTGATCGAGCGCGCCCTGGCCTCGGACTTCGACGTGGACCTGGTGCACACCACCCACCGGGGCCACGCCACCGAACTGGCCCGCGACGCCGCGAAGTTCGACCTGGTGGTGGCGATGGGTGGGGACGGGACCGTCAACGAGGTGGCCAACGGCTTGGCCGGCTCCCGGACCCCCCTGGCCATCATCCCGGGCGGCGGGGCCAACGTGTTCGCCCGGTCCCTGGGCATGCCCGAGGATCCGATCGAGGCCACCGGGCACCTGCTGGCCATCCGCGACCGGGCCCCGCGGCGGGTGACCCTGGGCCGGGCCGAGGACCGGTACTTCCTGTTCTCGTGCGGGCTGGGGCTGGACGGGGCCATCGTGCGCACGCTGGAGCGCCGCCGGAACCTCCGCCGGGCCATGGGGCAGGCCTCGTACCTGTGGTCGGGCCTGACCTCGTACTGGTTCCGCTTCGAGCGGCGGACGCCCCGGGTAAGCGTGCGATGGGGCACGGAGCTGGAGCACCGGCGGGACGGCCTGTTCCTGGCCATATGCCAGAACGCCGATCCGTACACGTACCTGGGCGACCGGCCGATGCGCGTGTGCCCCGGCGCCGGACTGGACATCGGGCTGGACGTCCTGGCCCTGGACCGGGCGGGCCTGTGGTTCCTCCTGCGGACCGTGGCCCGGAGCTTCGGCCGGGGCCGGCACGCCCGGTCGCGGCACGCGTTGTCCCTCCACGACCAGGAGAGGATCGAGCTTCTGGCCGAGGTGGCCATGCCGGCCCAGATGGACGGCGAGTACGTCGGTGAGCGCTCCCGCCTCCTGCTGGAGGCGGTCCCCGGCGCTCTGTCAGTCCTGGCCTGATCGGACCCTGACCCCGAGGGCCGGGTCGTTCGTGGCCACGGCATCCACGCCCGCCGCGTACAGGGCACCCATGGCCGCGGGGTCGTCCACCGTCCACGCCCCCACCCGGATCCCCGCCGCGTGGGCCTCCTCGACTACGGCCGCCGCGTCCTCGACCAGGGCCAGCGCGTGGGGCAGGATCCATGCGTGGCCCGCGGATCGCGCGTAGTCCAGAGCCGCCACCGCATGGATCCCGGCCACGGTCAGGAACCCCGTCTCCACCCCGGGGGCCAGCTCACGGCAGCGCTCGATGGTCAGCCAGTTGAACGAGCTGATGAGCAGGGGGTGGGCGAACGCCGCGGCGTCCAGCGCTTGGAGCACGGCCACCAGCACGGCCTCGTCCAGAGCATCGAAGTCCGGTTCGCCGGGGAGGTTCTTGATCTCCAGGTCCGCCCCCACCTCCAGCGCGGCCAGGGTCTCGGGCAGGGTGGGGACGTGCGCGTGCCCCCGCCGGAGGTCGGCCAGCGTCAGCTCGCGGACGGGAGGGCCGCCGGGCGGCGCCGGATCGTGGAGGACCACCGGCACGCCGTCGGCGGTCAGCCGCACGTCCAGCTCCACGGCGTCCGCGCCTGCCCGGGCCGCGGCCTTAAAGGCGGCGATCGTGTTCTCCGGGTGGGTGGCCGAGGCCCCCCGGTGGGCGATGACCAGGGGCCCGGGAGGGAGCGGAAGCAGAGCGAGGGAGGACGTCATCCGGGGTATTGCCAAGCGGCGGCGAGCCCAACTATACTCGGCCACCGCGTCCGCCCTTGGACGCGCTTCCATTGGGGGAATTTGTGAACGATTTCACAAGCGTCCGGCTCGAGGCCCCCGGGGCCCATCGGACGGGGGAGGCGTGATGGACTGGGTCCACCGGGCGCGGTGCAAGGAGGAAGACCCGGAGCTGTTCTTCCCGGTGGGGACCACGGGACCCGCCGCCGACCAGATCGAGGCCGCCCGGGCCATCTGCCTGCAGTGCGAGGTCCGCGAGCAGTGCCTGGAGTGGGCCCTGGCCACCGGCCAGGACTCGGGCGTGTGGGGCGCCACGTCGGAGGAGGAGCGCAAGACCCTCCGCCGGGCCCGTCGTCGCGAGGCGGCCTCGGGCCGGGTCACGGTGGCCGGCTGAGTCAAGCCGCGATCCTCCGGGCCACCGCCAGTTCGGGCCCCAGGCCCACCCGCACCTGGTCCCCCTGACACCGGACCACGGCGTCTTGCCGGGCGCCCTGGAACGCGGCCGCCTCGGTGGGAAGCGTGGGCGCGTCACCATCGGCGGGGAAGGCCTCCCGGTACCAGCTCTCCACGGAGGCGCACAGGCCCGAGCCCTTCTCCACCAGGACCAGGGCCACGGCGGCATCCCCGGTCCGCTCCCATAGGTGGACCTCGCCCCCGGCCCAGGCCCGGGCCCGCTGAGTGGGGCGGTCCAGGGCCCGGAGGGGATCGTCCCCGGGGGCCTCGAACAGGAACAGCAGGTCGGCGGCTCCCCACGCCTGGCTTCCCAGGGCCGTCCACCCGGGCCCCGGTCCCACCGGGTCCCGGGGGTCGATCGGGACCTCGCCGCGCAGGTACCGTTCCGGGAACAGGATCTGGGCCGTGCTCACGGGCAGGTCGCGGTACGCCTCGTCCACGGCATCCCAGCCGCCTCGCTCGTAGAGGGCGCAGGCGAACCCCAGACCCTCGGCGTAGGGGAACATGAAACCCCGCCGGAAGTGGTAGGGCAGGCCGGCCACCCCGGAGGTGGCGGTGAGCGCGGGGATCGAGGTCACCGCGGCCACCAACCCGCCGCTGGCCGAGTACGCGGCCTCGGCCAGGGTGGCGTCGCCCTCCACCACCGCCACCGACGCGAACAGGGCGTCCTCGCCTCCCGCCGGCGGGTCGTCGAGGGACGGCAGGCCCAGGACCTGGTCCGTCAGCGCGTGGGTGAGCTCATGAGCAAGGATGACCTCCTCCAGCTCATCGAGGCCGTCTCCCTCGCTGCCCAGGATGACCAGCTCGCCGGTGGCGGGCTCGTAGTACCCGGCGATGCCCTCGCCCACAGCCTCGCTGAGCGCCGAGCCCAGGTCCGTGCCCGGCTCCAGGACCCCCAGGGCTGTCAGGATCAGGGCGTCCGCCCGGGCCCGGTCCGCCGGGTAGTCGGCGGCCTCCGAGGCCCGCCGGAGCAGCTCCCCCTGGTCGAGGTAGGCCGGTTCCGGGACCTCCTCGAACCGAAGGCCACGGATGTCCTGGACCCGGCGGACCACCCGCTCCAGACCGGGTTCGCCCCGGGGGCCGGATCCTCCGAGGCCACCGTCCACCACCCGCTTCAGGCACGCCAGGCCACCCTCGTTCCCCCACCGCGGCGGGGGGGCGCCCCGCGCCGTGGCGCCACCGCCGGCCAGGCGCATGCCGGCCAGGCCGGTCGCGGCCAGGACCAGCACCGCCAGCAGGGAGGCCTCCAGCCGGAACCGGCGGGGGCGGGGTGTCGGGACATCCATGGCCTCCAGTATCGGCCACCCGGCTTGCGCGCTGGAGGCCGGTCCGCTAGAACTCGCCCGATGAGCGGAACGAGGTGGAACCGGTGACCGCGCTGGCCCAGGCCATCCCCCGGCCCGCGGGGCGCGGGGCCCGCCTGGCCGTGGACGCCGGATTGGTCGTGGGAGCGAGCTTGGTCATCGCCCTCCTGGCCCAGGTGAGCTTCCACTTGCGGTTCGTCCCGATCACCGGCCAGACGCTGGCCGTCCTGCTGGTGGGGGCGGCGCTGGGCTCGGTCCGCGGCGGCGTGGCCGTGGGCCTGTACCTGGCCCAGGGCGCCTCCGGCCTGCCGTTCTTCGCCGAAGGGAAGGCGGGGCTGGACTACCTGGTGCTCCGCGATCCCCTGCACGCCACCGGCGGGTACCTGTGGGGGTTCCTGCTGGCCGCGGTGGTGGTCGGCTTCCTGGCCGAGCGCGGCTGGGACCGCCGCTTCGCCAGCGCGGTCGGTGCGATGTTCGTGGGGAACGTGGCCATCTACCTCCTGGGCCTCCCGTGGCTGGCCGCGGCCATCGGGACCTCGGTGGAGGACGCCCTCCCCTTCGGGCTGTACCCCTTCGTCATCGGGGACACGGTCAAGCTCCTGCTGGCCGCCACGCTCCTGCCGGCGGCCTGGCGCCTGGCGCCTCGGCGGGGCTGATCACACCAGGCTGGACGGGCACAGGTCGTTCACCACGCACGCCTCGCACAACGGCCTTCGAGCCTTGCACACCGCGCGCCCGTGCTCGATCAGGACGTAGGTGATGGGGAACCAGTCCTCCCGGGGGAGCAGCTCCATGAGGTCTCGCTCGATCTTGGCCGGGTCGGTTTCCGAGGTGAACCCCAGCAGGTTGGAGAGACGCTTCACGTGGGTGTCCACGGCCACGCCCTTGTCCGGGTCGGCGGCTGCGTTCACTGGATAGACGTTGCCCTGCACGATGTTCGCGGTCTTGCGCGCCACGCCCGGCAGCCGGAGCAGGCCTGCCATGGTGTCGGGCACCCTGCCGTCGAACTCCTCCACGATCAGCCGAGCCGCGCCGCGGATCGACCTGGCCTTCTGGTTGAAGAAGCCGGTGGGCCGGATGTCAGCGGCCAGCTCCGACTCCGAAACGCGCAGGTAATCCTCCGCGGTGCGGTACTTCTTGAACAGGGAGGCCGTGACCTCGTTCACCCGGGCGTCGGTGCACTGCGCGGACAGGATCACGGCCACCAGACACTCCAGGGGCGTCTCGTAGCGCAGGGCCATCCGAGCCTCCGGGTACTCGTCCTTCAGCCGGCCGAGGATCACGGGCGCCCGATCGGGAGCCGGATCGTCCCGGGTGAGCCGCGGCTTGGCCATCACGCACCGTCGAACCGCGGGGGGCGGCGTTCCCGGAAGGCCCGGATGCCCTCACGGAGGTCTCCGCTGGCCATGGCCTCCGCCGCCATCATGTCGAACTCTTCGGGGCCGGCCCCTCGGAGGGCCAGGCGGATGCCTCGCTTGGATGCCCGAACCGACAGCGGGGCCCCTCCGGCGGCCTCCCCGGCCAGCTCCAGGGATCTCGACGCCAGGCCATTCGCCGGCACGGCCTCGTTGACCAGGCCCCAGGCCGCGGCCTGGGCGCCGGTCACGATCCGGGCGGCCAGGAGCATCTCCCGGGCCCGGGCGGGGCCCACCGCGTCCACCAGGCGGCGGACGTTCTCGAACCCCATGACCACCCCCAGGCGAGCAGAGGGGATGCCCAAGCGGGCGTCCTCCGCGGCCACCACCAGGTCGGCGGCCACCGCGATCTGGCATCCCGCGCCGAGCGCCGCGCCCTGGATGCCAGCCACCACGGG
Source organism: Actinomycetota bacterium (assembly GCA_036396815.1). GTDB lineage: Bacteria > Actinomycetota > UBA4738 > UBA4738 > CALAEC01 > DASWKD01. The sequence continues at coordinate 5,388 of DASWKD010000119.1, forward strand.
CAGGGGGTGCTCCACGATCGCGTCCAACGCCCCTTCCAGGGGGAGGGCATACCCCACGCTCCCCTCGGTTCCGGCGGCGGCTTCGAGCTCGTCGAGGTCGGCCCCGGCGCAGAAGTCCTTGCCCTCTCCGGTCAGCAGGACAACGCGTGCCGAGGGGTCGGCGGCGGCACGCCCGAGTTCCGCGGTCAGCTCCCCCAGCATCGAGGCCGTGACCGCGTTCCGGGCCTCCGGGCGGTCCAGGGTGATGCGCCACACGGCGCCTGGGGTCGAACGGACCAGCGTCACGGGCGGCAGTCTACCCCCGAGCCGCTAGAAGTCCGGGTCGTTGGCCCCAACCTCGGTGATGTTCACCGGGGAGAGCGCGTTCCCGGCCAGGTCGGTCACCGAGAAGACCGGGAGCCACAGTATGGTGTCGTTGCCATTGGTTCGCACCGTCCCACTGTTCAGTGTGCCCAGCGTGATGGTGATGACGCCGTTGCTCTGCACCATGGAGGACGGCGTTCCCGAAGCGCCGAACACGGAATCCGCGGTCACGTAGTCACCGTTCGTCTCCAGGCTGCCCAGAGAGACCTGCGTGGTGTTGGTGGCATCGTAGACCTGCACGATATCGTTCTTGCCGTTTTGGTTGATGCGGACCACGACGTCCGCCGAGGCGCCCGCCCATCCGTTCATCACGGTGTCCGGCTCGACCCGCTCGGTGAAGGTGTAGACGACCTGATCCCCTTGCTCGGGACGGCCCACCGTCGACCCGCCATCGGCCGTCTGGATGTCCGACCCGGCGGGGATCACGTTGTCCACGGTCACCGACAGGCCGGTCTTGGTCCGCGTGTTCCCCGCCGCATCCTCCGTCGAGACCGTGTAGCTCTTCGAGCCGTCGGTCAGGATGGCGTTGGCCGTGAGCTCGGCGCTGCGGTAGTTGTAGGCCACGCCGTCCACGGTCCAGGATCCCTCGGACAGCGCCGCCGCGGTCTGCCCGCTGGTGATGGGGCTGACGTCCGCCGTCACCGAGGTCGTCCCACTGGCCGGGTTCCCCGAGTCGGACACATCGGCGAAGACCCTGTACGTGCCGCCCTGCTTGATGAAGCCACCCACTCCCCCGGCGCCCTTGCGGATCACCGAGTTCGGGACGTTGGGCGCCACCCAGTCGCTGGCTCCCTCGAACGAGTTGTCCACGTTCGAGGTCACGCTGGAGAACGCGGAGAAGGTCGGTGCGATGAGGGAGCCGGTGGCCAGCCCCACGGCCCACACAACGACGAAGGCCAGCGTCCGCCGCTTCATGGCGAGCGCGCCTCCCACATGAACGTGTGCCCGGTCTGGAG
>DASWKD010000120.1:0-4850 GCA_036396815.1 Actinomycetota bacterium
GCTCCGGGTCCTGGGCCAGAACGAGGCCACCCGCCGGCACCTGGACGAGGCCCTGGAGATCGCCCGGGGGATCGGCCACGCGGAGGGGGTCCGGGTGGTCCTCAACTCCCTGGGCGACCTGGCCTTCGACGAGGGACGCCACGAGGACGCCCTCGGCTACCTGGAGGAGGCCCTGCCCCTGGCCCGGGAGGCCGAGGCCGTCCACGACCAGGCTCTCCTGCTGGCCAACATGGCCACCACGCTGCGCCTGATGGGCCGCCTCCCCCCGGCGGAGGAGGTGGCCCGGGAAGCACTGACCGCCGCGCACCGATCGGGGGAGCCGGCCATGGTCCTCTCGGCCACCGTGAGCCTGGGCCAGGTCCGCAGGGACCAGGGGGCCCTGGAGGAGGCCACCACCCATCTGGAGGACGCCCTGGACCTGGGCCGCCGCCTGGGCCTGGCCGGCGACGAGGCCGAGGCCCTGCTGGACCTGGCCGAGGTGTCCCGGGCCGCGGGCCGCCTGCCCGAGGCCGCCGACCGGTACCGGGGCGCGGTCGGCGCCGTGGAGCGGATGCGGGCCGGGCTCCGGGCCGACGAGCTCCGGACCGGGTACTTCGCCCGCAAGACAGACCCCTACCGGCGGCTGATCTCCCTGCTGGTGGAGGTGGGGGAGGTCGAGGAGGCCCTGGAGGTCTCGGAGCGGAGCCGGGCCCGGGCCTTCCTGGACCTCCTGGCCGCGGCGGGCCAGACCGGCGAGCCCGAGGTGTGGGGCGTTGAGCGGATCCGGGCCGGGCTCCTGGACGAAGGCACCGCTCTGCTGGAGTACGTGGTGACCGAGGAGCCCGGCGTCCTGTTCGTGCTCACCGACCGGGACCTGGCGGCGTTCCCGCTCCCACCGGGCGGGGAGATCGGCGAGCTGGTCCGGCGGATGCGCCAGGGCATCCTGGCCCTGGAGGACGCCGAGGGCCTGCCCGGCGACGAGCTGTACGCGGCGCTCCTGGACCGCCAGGCCGGCGGCATCCGGGCCGCGGACCTGATCGCCGGGAAGCGTCTGCTGGTGGTGGCCGACGGCCCCCTCCACCATCTCCCGTTCGAGGTCCTGCGGCCGGAGCCCGGCGTGTACCTGGTGGAGCGGCACGACGTCGTGTACGCGCCGTCCGCGTCCGCGGTGGGCCTGGTGGCCACGCACACCCCGGAGGGCGGATGGCCCCAGGACCTGGTGGCCTTCGCCGACCCGCTGCTGGACGGCCCGGCCACCGGGCGGTCGGTCCTGCTCGAGGCGGCCGTGGACCGGGTCCGCGACGGCGCGGCCCTGGGCTCCCTGCCCGCCACCCGGGAGGAGGTGGTGCGCATCGCCGAGCTGCTGGAGCCGGACCCGCACCTCCGGGCGGTGGCCGACCGGGCCGAGGACCGCCACGACGGCCGGCGGGTCACGGTGGCCGCCGGTCGCCGGGCCACCAAGGAGGACGTCGTGGCCCGGTTCGCGCCGGGCGAAGCGATCCCCAGCCGGTTCGTGCACCTGTCCACCCACGGCCTGCTGGACGAAGCTCATCCCGAGCTGTCCGGGCTGGTGTTCACGGCCGGGCCGTCGGGGAGCCCGTTCTGGCAGACGTTCGAGATCATGGGGGCCCGGGTGGCCGCCGACCTGGTCGTGCTGTCCGCGTGCCAGACGGGGCTGGGCCGCCTGGTGGGCGGCGAGGGCGTGGTCGGGCTGAGCCGGGCCTTCCTCCACGCCGGGGCCCGCTCGCTGTGCGTCTCGCTGTGGCAGGTGCCCGACGTGCCCACCGCGGCGTTCATGGAGACCTTCTACCGGGCCCTGCTGTCCCCGGCCCCCGACAAGGCCGCCGCCCTGCGGGAGGCCAAGGTCCGGGCCCTGGCCGCGGGGGGGCCCGACGCCCATCCCTTCTTCTGGGCCCCGTTCGTGCTGGTCGGCGCATGGGGGTGGACGGAGCCGGCGGGACTTCCTACCATCGGGCCATGACCGTGGCCCTGGACGACGCCGCCGAGCTGGCCCGGCACCTGCGGGCCAGCGTCCAGGAGACCGCCCCGCTGGGCGACGCCGCGTTCACGACCGCCGCCGAGCAGGCCGCGACCCGGATCGAGGAGCTGGTCGCGGCGGGGGACGCCGAGGCGCTGGCCCCGGCCCTCAAGGACGTGTGGAAGGCCCTCGGCGGGTTCGCGGTGACCCGGGGGATCCTGGCCGGGGGCATCAGGGCGTTCACCGCCACCACCGCCCCCGACCCCGCCGAGCCCGCGCCGCTGGAGCGGACCCCGGAGGCCGTGTTCTTCCTCCAGAAGCTGGTCCGCGACATCCAGCGCAGCGTCTAGGACCGGCCCAGCTTGATGGCCGCGGCGTCCCCAGGGGGCGTACGATCGGGCCGGCGTGCAGGTCGAGGACATCGTCTCCCAGGCGCTCGTGCAACTCAACGAGATGCGGGCTTCCCAGCCGCCCGCTGAGATCCTGGACAAGACCCTCCAGGTCCTTGACCGGTTCGGACCCGAGCTGGGCCCCGGCCACCGGGTGATGGCCGGCCTGCACCGCCTGGCCGCGGCGGTGAACGAGGACCTGGGCCGGCCGCAGGACGCCACGGTGCACGCCGCTGAGGCCGTGGCCATCCTCCGCGGGCACGGGGCCGAGGCCCGGGACGAGCTGGCCGACGTCCTGTACGAGGCCGCGGAGAACCACATGGCCCTGGGCCGGTACGCGGAGGCCGAGGAGGGCTTCGCCGACGCCCTGGACCTGTACCGCTCCCTGTACGGCGACGGCGACGAGCGGGTGGCCTACGCGCTGAGCGGCCTGGGCCGGGTGGACCGCCACCTGGGCCGGTACCCGGAGGCTGAGGCCCGGCTCCGCGAGGTGGTCGATGTCTGGCGGCGGGCCCACGGTCCCGACGACCCCGACCTCGGACAGATGATCGGCAACGTGGCCGAGATCCGCCACTCGATGCACGACTACGCCGGCGCCGAGGCCCTGTACCGGGAGGCCCTGGATCTGGTCCGGCGGGCCGGCGAGCGGGAGGACCCCCGGGTGGGCGTGCTGGCCGACAACCTGGGGATGCTCCTGGGCTCCATGGGCCGCTACCCGGAGGCCAAGCCGCTGGTCGAGGAGGGCCTGGACATCTTCCGGGCCCGGTACGGCGAGGATCACCCCCACGTGGCGTTCAGCATGGCCAACCTGGCCTACCTGATGCGGGAGATCGGCGACCTGCGCGGGGCGGAGACCTTCCACCTCCAGGCCCTGGCCATACGCCGGAAGAGCCTGGGTGAGGTCCACCCCGACACGGCGACCTCCTACGCCAACCTGGCCAGCCTGTACGACCTGCTGGGAGAGCGGGATGCGGCCGAGCCGATGTACCGGGCCTCGCTGGAGGTCCGCCGCCGGGTGTTCGGCGACGAGCACCCCGAGGTGGCCAACAGCCTGAACAACTTGGCCACGTTCCTCCGCGACGGCGGCGACCCGGACGGGGCCCGGGTCCTCCTGGAGGAGGCCCTGGCCATCGAGGTCAACAGCCGCGGGGAGGACAACGAGCGGGTGGCCACGGTCCTGGGCAACCTGGCCGGGCTGGACGAGCGGGCCGGGGACCTGGCCCGGGCCGAGGAGCGGATCCGGCGGGCCCTGGACATCCGGCGCCGGGTCCTGGGCGCCGACCACCGGGACGTGGCCCTGGACCTGGGGACGCTGGCCGTGCTGATGGCCGGGACCGGGCGGGAGGCCGAGGGCCTCGACCTCCTCCGGGAGATGGTCCGGATCCAGGACCGGCAGATCGGCCTGCTGTTCGGGATGGGCTCCGAGCGCCTCCGGGCCGGCGCGGTGGCCTACTACGAGAAGGGCCTCGACGGGTTCCTGTCGCTGGTCCTGCGGTCGTTCCCCGGCGACCCCGTCGCCGTCCGCGACGCCCTGGACCTGGTCCTCCGCCGCAAGGCGCTGGGCGCCGAGGCCCTGGCCGTCCAGCGCGAGGCCGTCCTGGGCGGGCGACACCCCGAGCTGCGGGACCGGCTGTCGGCGCTGACCGCGCTCCGGGCCCGGATCGCCCAGGCCTCGCTGGAGGGCGGCTCGGCAGAGGTCGAGGGCTGGGAGCAGGAGAAGGAGAAGCTCGAGGAGGAGCTGGCCCGGGCCATCCCCGAGATGAGCCTGGACCGGCGGCTGCGCGAGGCCGACCGGATCGCGGTGGCCGCCGCCCTCCCCGAGGGCAGCGCGCTGGTCGAGCTCGTCCGATTCGATCCGCACAACTTCGACGCGGTGGGCGTGGGCGGCGCCCCGGCCTGGCTCCCATCGCGCTACGCGGCGTTCGTCCTGCCAGCCGGGGCCCCCGACGACGTGACCCTGGTCGACCTGGGGGAGGCCGAGGCCATCGACCGGGCCATCGCCGTGGTCCGCGGCCTGATCACCGGCGAGGACGAGGGGGTGTCCCGGGGCGAGGCCGCCGCGCCCGGCCCCGCCGGGGGGGCCACCGCCCCCGAGGAGCTCCGGGCCGCGGTGTGGGACCCGCTCCTCCCGGCCCTGGGGGACCGGACCCGGGTGTTCCTGGCACCCGACGGCGACCTGACCCGCCTGCCGTTCGAGGTCCTGCCCGCGGGCTCCGGCTGGCTGGTCGAGGAACGCTCGCTGAGCTACCTGGCCTCGGGGCGGGACGTGCTCCGGCTGGGCGCGGAGCCGGTCGGCGCGGGCCCGGCCGTGGTCGCCGCCGACCCGGACTTCGACCTGGCCGGGACGGCTCCGGTGGCCCGGGCCGGGGCTGCCACCAGAGAGCTGGACCGGAGCGACCTGTCCTTCGGCCGCCTGCCCGGGACCCGGGAGGAGGGCCGGGCGGTGGGCGCGGCGCTGGGCGTGGACCCATGGCTGGAGGGCGACGTCCTGGAAGGGAGGATCC
>DASWKD010000121.1:0-5657 GCA_036396815.1 Actinomycetota bacterium
GGGATCACCCCCCTGGTCCGGGAGTTCGAGCGGGACCGGCCCCACTGCCAGATCCTGCTCTCCCATGTGCCCAACCCCCAGGAGTTCGGGGTGGCGGAGCTCGAGGGGGATCGCATCGTCCGGCTCCAGGAGAAACCGAAGGATCCCCCCACCGATCTCGCCCTGGTCGGGGTCTACATGTTCGACGAGACCGTCTTCGAGGCGGTGAACGCCATCCGGCCCTCGGCCCGGAACGAGCTGGAGATCACCGACGCCATCCAGTACCTGATCGACTCGAAGCGGGACGTGCGCAGCCACATCATCACCGGCTGGTGGAAGGACACCGGGAAGCTCGAGGACCTCCTGGAGGCCAACCGCATCATGCTCGACCGGCGGGGCCGCGACGTCCGCGGCGACGTGGATGCCGAGAGCCACCTGGTCGGCGAGGTCGTCGTGGAGGAGGGCGCCGTGGTCCGGGCCAGCGTGATCCGGGGGCCTGCGGCCATCGCCCGGGGGGCCGTGGTGGAACGGTCGATCGTCGGCCCCTACGTCTCGGTGCACGAGGGGACCCGCATCGAGGACACCGAGATCAGGAACTCGATCATCCTGGAGGGCTCCGTGATCTCCGGGGCCCGGCCCGTGGCCGACTCCCTGATCGGGAAGAACGTCCGCATCACGAAGGGCGATGACCCCCCCGCCTACCGCCTGATGCTGGGCGACCACTCCGAGCTCCAGCTCCCCTGAGGGGGTGAGGGCCATCGGCGAACCCACCCCGGACGCCGGCCCGGCGACGTACGACATCGAGGTGGACCTGGACAACCCGAACATGTCCCAGACCCATGTCGTGCTCCTGACGGGGGAGGGCAAGGACGTGCTGGAGGTGGGCACGGCCACGGGAGCGACCACGCGGGTCCTCAAGGAACGCGGCTGCCGGGTCACCGGGGTGGAGGTCGATCCCGACGCCGCCGAGCGGGCCCGGCCGCACTGCGAGCGCATGCTGGTGGGCGACATCGAAGCGATGGACCTGGCCGAGGCCTTCGGCGCGCAGCGCTTCGACGTGATCATCTTCGCCGATGTGCTGGAGCACCTGGTCCACCCGGAGCGGATCCTCGCGGACGTGCGGGGCCTGCTCTCGGCGGATGGCGCGGTGGTGGCCTCGATCCCCAACGTGGCCCACGCCAGCGTCCGGCTGGCCCTGCTGGCCGGGCGCTTCGACTACACGGACCGGGGCCTCCTGGACCGGACGCACCTCCGGTTCTACACGCGGGGAACCGTGGACGAGTTGTTCCGGGATACGGGGTACGCGATCGAGCGGTGGGAGCGGGTGGCGCTGGATGTTGTGGATTCCGACGTCGAGGTGCGCAGCGACGAGATCCCCCCGGCCATCGTCCGGCGCGTGGTGGCGGAGCCCGACGCGCTGACGTACCAGTTCGTGGTCCGGGCCCGGCCCGGTGTGGGGCCGGCCCTCGAGCCGCCGGTGGGTCCGCCGCTGGCCGCCCTGTGGGACCTGCGGGAGCCCGGGCCGGCCCGCCGGGCCGCGCGGCGGCTGGCCTCGGTGCGGCGCCGGGAGGGATGGAGGGGCATCGCCCGGCGGGCGGCCACGCCGTGGCGGTGGCTACCCGGCCTGCTCCGGGGCCGGGTGGGCCGCTGACGGGGGCGCGGCCCGCACGGCCAGCCAGGTGGTGATGGGCACCGAGGCCACCAGCCCCACGCTCCCGACCAGCGTGCGGATGATCTCCGTGGCCACCACCTCACCGTTGGCGATCGACCCCAGCGACTGGTGCGACAGCACGAACAGGATCAGGAGGGGCATCGAGGCCCCGGCGTAGGCCAGGGCCAGCGTGTTCACCGTGGAGGCCACGTGGTCCCGCCCGATCCGCATCCCGGCCGCCAGGAGGCTGCGCGGCGGCATCCGGGGGTCCGCGGCCCGGAGCTCCCACACCGCGGAGGCCTGGGTCACGGTCACGTCGTCGATGGCCCCCAGGGCCCCGATCACCACCCCGGCCAGGGTCAGCCCGGCCAGGTCGATCTGGGCCGCCCCGATCCGGACGATGGTGGACTCCTCGGTGGCGAACCCGGTGAGCTCCGCCAGTCCCACGAACGCCTGGGCCAGCACGGCGGTCAGGGCCAGGCTGGCCAGGGTGCCCAGAAGGGCCACCGTGGTCATGGACGTGAAGCCGTGGGACAGGTACAGGGCCAGGAAGGCGATGGCCGCCGCCCCGACCACGGCCACGGCCAGCGGGTCCCGCCCCCCGACGATGGCCGGGAGGATGAACCACAGCAGGACGCCCAGGCTGGCCGCCAGCCCGGCCAGGGCGGCCAGCCCGCGGAGCCGGCCCAGGGCCACCACGGCCAGGGCGAAGAACAGAGCCAGCCACACCAGCACCGATCGCCGCTCCCGGTCCACGAACGAGTACCGGAAGCCCTCCTCGGCCTGGGGGGTGTAGCCGAGCACCGCGCCGTCCCCGGCCTCCAGCGGGGGGACCGGCGCGTCCACCGGGAAGTCCACCGTGGTCCGGGCCCCCGCGTCCGGGCCCTCGGTCAGCTGGAACGTGACCCGCAGGCACCGGACCGGGCTGTCGGCCGCCGCGCCCTGGCACGGGCCCTCGGAGGCCTGGGTCACCGCGGCCCGGTAGACGTCGCGGTACACGCCCAGCTCGGTGAGGTCCCGGGACTGCTGGCCTCCCGGTCGCAGGACCAGGATCCCGGCCACCGTGGCCACCCCCAGCAGGGCCGCGGTGATGGTCAGGATCCGTCCGGTCGAGGGGCCGGCCACCGCCTCGGGGCGATGGGCCATGGGCTAGATCAGGCGGCCGGAGAGCACCAGGGCCACCGGCATCAGGAACAGGATGGCCACGAACGCCACCAGGCGGGGCGTGGTGGCCACGATCCAGTCGTCCAGGGCGATCACGGCCCGGGACACGGGCCGGTAGGCGAAGGCCAGCATCAGGATGGTGATCACGGCCACGGCGATGGCCTCGGCCAGGACCACCTGGACCCCGATGGGATTGCGGAGGATCATGGCCGCGAACAGCGTGTCGGCCAGCGTGGTGATGTTCGCCCCGGCGATGTAGGGGATGGCGTGCTCCCGCTTCACGTACCCCTTGCTGGCCAGCGGGACCAGGATGGTCAGGGCCACCGACACGGACAGCGTCAGCAGGGCGGCCAGGCTGCCCAGGAAGAACATGGGCCACGGCCTGCGCATCCAGTGGCCCCGGCTGGTGGCGTGCTTCTCGCCGTCCAGCGACGGCAGGACCATGTCCAGCAGCTTGAACGAGCCCAGGATCAGGGCCAGCCCCAGGGGGAACAGCAGGGGGCCGGGGAGCAGCTGGTCGGACAGGCGGACGATGGGGCCCCACACCACGTCGATGGCCCCGCTCAGCTCGGCGGAGGCCGTCCAGTTCACCCCGTCCAGGGCCCCCGACCGCAGGATCCCGTAGGCCAGGAACATCCCCGGGATGTACACCAGGGCGGTCATCGACAGGGCCAGGACGCCCATCCCCACGCTCTCCCGGCGCTTGTGGACCCGCACCGCGTAGATGAACCCCACCAGGAGGACGATGAACGAGGCCCCCAGCCGGGAGCCCGTGAGCATGGTGAAGGTTTGGATCCGGGTGGTGGCGTTGGCCGCGAACAGGGTCAGGGCCACGGCGGCCACGGGCGAGCCGGACAGCACCAGGTACGCGCCCAGCCACCCCAGCCCCAGGGTGCTGACCCCGTTGTCGAAGGGGAACGTCCCCTGCAGGCGGGGGGCGATGGCGTCGGCCCCTCGCTTCATCAGCTGGATGGCCAGGATGAACAGGAACAGCGCGGCCACGAAGTGGAAGATCTTCAGCAAGACGTCCGCGCCGTCCCGCACCGGTCGCGCGGGCGGGAGGCCCCGCTCGGGCACCGTAGGATCGCCCCGTTCGACGGCAGGGGTGTGTGGCTGTGTGCCGGGATCCGATTCCATGGTCATGGAGGGGACTGCGCTCGTGGAACCGCTACCATATCCACAGGCCCAGGCACTGTCCACGGGCCCGTCCAGACCGAAGGGGAGCCGTGCGTCCGTACGACCCGAGCGAGATCGAGCCCCGGTGGGTCCGGGCCTGGGAGGAAGAGGACCTGTACCGGGCCCGGGACGATGACCCGCGCCCGCCCTTCTACGCCCTGGACATGTTCCCCTACCCCTCCGGCGACCTGCACATGGGACACGCCGAGGCCTTCGCGGTGGGCGACGCCATCGCCCGCTCCAAGGCCATGCAGGGCCACGCCGTGCTCCACCCCATCGGGTGGGACGCGTTCGGCCTCCCCGCCGAGAACGCGGCTATCAAGCGTGGGATCCACCCCAAGGAGTGGACCTACCACAACATCGATATCCAGCGGCAGTCGTTCAAGCGGTACGGGATCTCGTTCGACTTCTCGCGGCAGTTCAACACGTGCGACCCGGAGTACTACCGGTGGACGCAGTGGCTGTTCCTCCGGTTCTTCGAGCGAGGGCTGGCCTACCGCAAGCAGGCCCCCGCCAACTGGTGCCCCAAGGACCAGACCGTGCTGGCCAACGAGCAGGTGGTCGACGGAGCATGTGAGCGGTGCGGGACCCCTGTGGTGCGCAAGGACCTGACCCAGTGGTTCTTCCGGGTCACCGACTACGCGCAGGAGCTCCTGGACGACATGGCCTCTCTGCCCGGGTGGCAGGAGCGGGTCCTGGCCATGCAGACCAACTGGATCGGCCGGTCCGAGGGCGCGGAGGTGACCTTCGAGATCGCCGAGACCGGCGACCGGGTCACCGTGTTCACCACCCGGCCGGACACGCTGTGGGGGGTGACGTTCTTCGTGTTCGCCCCCGAGCACCCGCTGGTGGACCGGCTGGCGTCGCGCGGGGACGCCGCCGCGTCGGTCCTGGAGCTGGTGGACCGGATCAGGGCCACGCCGCTCAGCGAGCGGGAGCAGTCCGAGTCGCGGGAGGGCGTACCGCTGGGCGTGCACGCCGTGAACCCGGTGAACGGCGAGAAGATCCCGTGCTTCGTGGCCCCGTACGTGCTGATGGGGTACGGGACCGGGGCGGTGATGGGCGTCCCCGGCCACGACCAGCGCGACTTCGGGTTCGCCCGGGAGCACGGCCTGGAGGTCCGGGTGGTCATCAAGCCGGAGGACCAGGACCTGGATCCGTCGGCCATGACCGAGGCCTTCCCCCACGAAGGCGTGATGGTCAACTCCGGGCCGTTCGACGGCATCCCCTCGCCTGGCTCGATCGCCCGGGTGATCGCGTGGCTGGAGGCCGAGGGCAAGGGGAAGGCCGCGGTGTCGTACCGGCTCCGGGACTGGCTGATCTCCCGCCAGCGGTACTGGGGGTGCCCGATCCCCATCGTGCACTGCCCCGAGCACGGCGAGGTGGCCGTCCCCGACGATGACCTCCCGGTCCTGCTCCCCGAGGACGTGGACTTCTCGCCCACGGGCGTGTCCCCGCTGGCCGGATACGCCCCCTTCGTCAACGTCACCTGCCCGACGTGCGGCCGGGAGGCCCGGCGGGAGACCGACACCATGGACACGTTCGTCGACTCCTCCTGGTACTACTATCGGTACTGCTCGCCGGCGGAGGACGGCCGGCCGTTCGACCCGGAGAAGGTGGAGCGGTGGATGCCGGTGGACCAGTACACCGGCGGGGTGGAGCACGCCATCCTCCACCTCCTGTACTC
>DASWKD010000122.1:0-1779 GCA_036396815.1 Actinomycetota bacterium
CCCGGGGCTACAACGAGCAGGACGTGGACGAGTTCCTGGACAGGATCACCGAGGAGCTGGCCCACCTGCACGCGGAGAACAAGCGCCTCCGGGAGAAGGTGGACGAGGGCGGCGGCGGGCGGCCCGAGAGCGTGGCCCAGGCCGATGCCCAGGCCGCCGAGATCGTGCGCCAGGCCCGGGAGCACGCCGCCCGGCTGATGGCCGACGCTGGGCAGGCCACCGGGGCCCCGGCCCCCCCGGCCGGGTTCCTGATCCGGGAGCGCGACTTCCTCCAGCAGATGGCGGCCCTGATCCAGTCCCACGCCGAGGCCCTCAAGGCGGACGCCCGGCGGGGGAAGACCCAGGAGGCCTCAGGCTCCGCACCGGCCGCTCCCCCCGAGCCGGACCCGGCCCCCGAGGCGGAGACACCGCCCCAGGCCGCGGCCGCCGCGGGTGCGGCGGGGGTGGCGCCGGGATGGGAGGGCGAGGCCACCCAGGCCCACGACCCCCTCCTCGACGAGTGGGAGGAGGGCGTGGCCCCCCAGGGGGAGCCGTACCAGAGCTCGGACCTGTTCGGCGGGTCGTCCCCCGAAGAGCCCGAGAGCGAGGACCTCCGCGAGCTCTTCTGGGGGGAGGACGCCTGATCCCCGGGGAAGACTAGGGGTTCCATGTACGCGACCTCGCTTGTCCTCCTCCTGGTCGGCGTGGCCTGCCTGGCCCTGGGCTTCCAGCGCGAGAACCTGATCCTGGTGTTCGCCTCGATCGCGGCCAGCGTCCTGTCCATGCTGTTCCTGGGCGTCAGCGTGCTCCGGCGCCGGGCCGTCCAGGACGCCGAGCGGCGAGCCATGGCCCCGTGGACGCCGGCCCCCGTGGACGAAGAGGTCCCCGCCGTCCACGACGTCCCCGAGGAAGACGACCAGGCCACGGAACCAGCCTGACCGACCGGCGCTAACGGGCCTTCGACAGGGTCAGGCTGACCGTCCCTCCCACCTGGGCCGCGCTCCGGTGTCCGTGGCCCGGGCCGGGGCCATCCTCGAGCACGATGGCCAGGACCTCGCCGGCGATCCAGCCTCGGTGCTCGGCCAGGGCCTCGGCGGCCTCTCCTGAGGCCTCGACCCACAGCTCGATGCGGTCGGTGACCTCCAGGCCGGCGGCCTTGCGGGCGTCCTGGATGGCCCGGACCAGGTCCCGGGCCAGGCCCTCCCGGCGGAGCTCCGGGGTGACGTCCAGGTCCAGGGCCACCGTGGTCCCGCCCTCCGAAGCCACGCCCCACCCCGAGTCGGTCTCCTGGACCAGGTCCACGTCGTCCGTGGACAGGCGGTGCCCGGCCACCTCGACCTCGTCCCCGCGGGCCAGGGCCCCAGCCAGCGTCCCGTCGTCCGCGGCCAGCGCCGCGGCCACGTCCTTGACCTTCGGGCCGAGCTTCGGCCCCAGGTCCCGGTAGCTGGGCTTGGCCCGCCACCGGCCCAGCTCCTCGGCAGACTCGGCGAAGGCCACCTCCTTCACGTTCAGCTCCTCGGCCACCAGGTCCAGGAGGGGGCGGAGCTCCTCAGGGTCGCCGTGCACGTGGACCACCGCCCGGGCCAGGGGCTGGCGGACCTTGACCTTGGCGTCGTTGCGCACCGTGCGGCCCAGCGAAGAGACGGCGCGGGCCTCGGCCATGGCCGCATCCAGCGCGGGGTCGATCACGGCCTCGTCCGCCTCCGGGTAATCGGTCATGTGCACCGAGGGCATCGCCTCCGTGCCGGCCAGGTTTCCGTACAGCTCCTCGGACACGAAGGGCGTGAACGGGGCCAGCAG
>DASWKD010000123.1:0-5374 GCA_036396815.1 Actinomycetota bacterium
GGTCCCCAGCTTCTGGCAGATGTGCTCGATGTGCGTCTTAACCGTGTCCGGCGAGATGTACAGACGGGCCCCGATCTCCTTGTTGGTCAGGCCGTCGGCCAGCAGGGCCAGGATCTCCATCTCCCGCGCGGACAAGCCGTCGTTGGACCCCGTCCGGCCCTCGGTGATCTCCTCGGCCAGGGCGGGGACCATGTCCTGGTCGATCACCAGGTCGCCCGCCGCCACCCGGCGGAGGGTGTGGGCCAGGTCGTCGGCGTCCCTGGTCTTCAGCACGTAGCCCTTGGCCCCGGCCCGCACGGCCTCCACCACGTGCCGGCTTTCTTCGTGGCCGGTCAGCATGACCACCGAGACGTCGGGGAACCGGTCGGCGATCCGGCCGGCGGCCTCGATCCCGTTCATGCCGGGCATCCGGATGTCCAGGAGGGCGATGTCCGGCCGGTGGCGCTCCACCTGGTCCAGGACGTCCTCGCCCGAGGCGGCCTCGGCCACGATCTGGATGTCGGTGGCGCCGTCGAGGGAGCGGCGGAGGCCCTGGCGGACCAGGGAGTGGTCGTCGGCGACCACCACGCGAACCGGCACGGGCGCACCTCCTTGCTCTGGCGGGCACGGCGATCGTAGTAGGACGATCGCCAGGGGGCAAATCGGGGATCAGAACACGTGGTGCCAGGTCACGAACAGGGCGGTCATGACTCCCAGGAGGACCCCCGAGACCACCAGGACGGCCTCGTGCACGCCCCGGCGCTTGCCCGACCACACCGCCAGGGCCCAGAACAGGGGGATCAACGGGAGCAGGAACCGGGGCACCGACAGCAGGGGCCGGGGCGGGAACGGGTAGGACAGCGGGACCAGCAGGGTGGCCCACACGTAGATCGAGAACATCGGCCGGGCCCGGAGGGCCACCCACACCCCGGCTCCCAGTATGGGCACCACCACCAGCCAGTCCAGGAAGTGGTAGCCGCCGGGGAACTGCCCGAACCATGAGAAGGCCTGCTCGGTGGCCGCCCGCAGGGTCTCCAGGGGGAACGTGAGCTCCCGCTGCCACTGGGTCTGGAAGGTCACCGGGGCCAGCGGGTCGCCCGCCTTGACCTGCCAGAACAGCAGGTACGCCAGGGTTCCCAGCCCGACCGCCGCGCTCCACAGCAGGGGCCCCAGAACCGGCGCCCCGCGCTCCCGGCGCTGGTGCCAGGCCTCGAAGACCAGCGGGAGGACCAGGACAAGCCCCAGGTTCCGAGTGGCCGCGGCCAGGGCCCCGCACAGGCCGGCCACCGCCCACCGCGAGCGCCGGGCCGCCCACAGGGATGTCACCGCCAGGAGCAGGAACACCGGCTCCGAGTACGGCGCCAGCAGGAAGAACGCCGCGGGGAACACGGCCAGGTACAGGACGGCCCGCCGGGCCGCGGCTTCGCCCCACTCGCCCTCGGTCAGGAAGTACGTGGCGATCAGGCCGCCCAGGTACGCCAGGTTGCCGACCACGATGGCCGCGGCCAGGGGGTGGCCGCCCAGCACCGGGGAGAACCCCCGGATCAACAGAGGGAACAGGGGGAAGAACACGGCGCTGCCGTCGCCCACCGTGTAGCCCTCGGTGCCGATGCGCAGGAACCACAGCGCGTCGAACCGCTCCCAGGCCGTGACCCAGTTGTGCCACCCGGGCGTCAACGGCTGGAGCGCCCACCCCGAGTCCACCGGCGGGTCCAGCGGCTGGATCAGGGCCAGCGCGGCCACGGCCACGATGGACAGCCCGACCCGCGCGCCCAGGAACACCCACAGGCAGTGCAGGACGCCCCGGCGGATCCGGGCTCGCTCGTCGATGGCCGCGGCCTCCGGCCGCTCGTCCGTCTTCACGCCGTCACCCTCGACCTCCGTACCCACAGCACCACGCACCCGACCAGCACCGCGGCCCGGGCCAGCAGGGCGGCCTGGAACGCCGGCGAGGGGAACGGCTGGGCCTCGATGTCGCCGAACCACGTGAACCGGGTCACGAACACCGCCACCTCCGTCACCGAGAACGCGGCGAAGGCTCGCACGTCCGGCAGGGTCAGCGCGAACCAGGGCAGGAGCCACAGCGAGAACTGCGGCGAGTACACCTTGCTGGTCACCAGGAACAGCGCGAGCAGCGGGAACGCCAACTGCCAGGGCGGCGATCCCCGGCCCCGCAGCCGCCACACCAGGAGGCCGAGACCGGCGAACGCGACCGCCGAGGCGGCGTTGACCGCCGCGGTCGAGGCCGGGAACCCCAGGTGGTGCTGGGCCAGGAGCCACAGGCTGTCCCAGTCTGCGGGCCGCTCGGAGCTGAACCGGAAGAACTCGCTCCACCGCTCCGGGGCGGCCAGGGCCACCGGGACGTTGACCGCCGCCCACGCCCCGGCCGCCCACCCGGCCAGCCGCCCCGCGCCGCGGCGCCGGCCGGATCGCAGCCGGTCCAGGGCGAAGGGGATGACCAGGAGGGCCGGGTACAGCTTGGCCGCCGCGCCCAGGCCGAGCAGGAGCCCGGCCGGGGAGTCCCGCCCTCGGAAGAACAGGAGCGTGCCGGCCGAGGCTAGGGCCACGGCGACCAGGTCCCAGTTGGTGAAGGCGTGCACGGCCAGGGTGGGGGCCAGGGCCAAGAACAGGGCCCGCCGTCCGGCCGTGGCGTGCACCGTCCACGCCACCACCACCGCCCCCGCCGACAGGAGCACCGCCGTCCACCCGAAGAACGAGGCCGTGGAGCCCGCCGGGGCCGCGGCGGCCCACATCGTGACCCCGGTCAGGACGGGGTACTCGTTGTCGGCCTCCAGGTACGGCGTCTGCCCCTCGGCCAGCCCGCGGAGGCCGTACAGGGGGACGATGTCCGAGTAGCACAGCCGCGTGTACTGCCGGCCGTCGGACCAGTCGCCGCCGGCGCAGGGGAGCTTGAGGAGCAGGCCCAGGCCCAGGGTCAGGACCGTGGCCGCCAGGACCAGGACGAGGGTTCGGCGCCGTTCCGGCACCCGGTGATTATCGGCCGTCATACACTCCCGGCGTGGGAAGGCTCCTGGCCGGCGCGGCGGTGGTCCTGTCCCTGTGGCCGGCCCTGCCCGCCCAGGCCAAGGACTACTCGTTCCCCGAGGTCCGGATCGAGGCCACGATCCTCCCCGACGGCTCCCTGGACCTGGTCGAGGACCGGACCTACGCTTTCGACGGCGACTTCTCCTTCGCGTTCTTGACCATCGACGACCACGACCGCTCCCTGATCGAGGATTTCACGGTGACCCGTGACGGCCAGCCGCTGCCGGTGGAGGAGGGGTTCAGCGACCGGGGCGGGTTCAAGGGGACGTGGCGCTTCGATGCCCACGATGAGGACATCACGTTCTCCATCTCCTACCGGGCCCGGTGCGCGGTCAACGTGTTCGCCGACGGCGCCCATCTGCTGTGGCAGTTCGTGGGCAGGGGATGGGAGAAGCGCACCGACCACCTGCTGGTCACCCTGCACGTCCCCGGCCGTGCGGCCGACCCGCCGCCTCGTCCCGAGGCCCCGTGCGGTCCCTTCGGCGTGCCCCCGGTGGCGGAGATCCCCGATCCGGGCCCGGTGGATCCCCTGGAGCGCGGCGACGTCCGGGCCTGGGGCCACGGCCCCCTGGGAGGCCAGGTCGCGTTCCGGGACGCCCAGACGGTCACGTTCGAGATCCGGAACCTCCAGCCGTTCACCTTCGTCGAGGGCTCGGTGCTGATGCCGGCGGCCTCGGTCCCGCTGGCCTACCAGCTTCCCCAGGAGCGGGCCGCGGAGATCCTGGCCCAGGAGGGCCGGCTGGCCGACGAGGCCAACGCGGCCCGCCTCCGGTACCGGGCCGGCCAGCGGCTGGCCACCCGCCTGCTGGTGCTGGTCCCGCTCCTCCTGCTCGGCCTGGTCCTCCTGGCCCGGTGGCGGGATCGGGTGCCCGGCGCGCCCCGCCACCTGGAGCTGCCGCCCGACGACACCCATCCCGCCGAGCTGGCCCATGTGTGGTCGGTCCTGGCCAAGAAGCCCACCGTGGAGCGGGCATACCGGACCCAGCTCCTGCACCTGGCCCAGCAGGGCGCGATCCAGCTGGAGGCCGTGGGCCGGGTCACCGAGCCCCAGGACTTCACGATCCGCCGGAAGAAGGAGCCGGGGGCCGCGCTGGACAAGGAGTTCATGGACTTCCTGTTCCCCGACGGCACGGAGCCGGACTCCGTGAAGATGAAGTCCCTGAAGGCCGCCGGGAAGCGGGCCGACGAGCTGCGCGAGTGGTCCACCCTGCTCACCGACAAGACGAAGGGCGGGCTGACCCGCCTGCTGACCCTGGGCACACGGTTCGAGTCCTGGCTCTTGTTCGCGGTGGCCGCGGGCGCCGTGGCGTGGCTGGTCTCCACCGAGGCCATCACCGTGCTGGAGACCCTCCTCATGGCCTCGGTCGGCCTGGCTGCGGGCTTGATCCTGCGGCTGCTCCCGTTCGTGTTCCGCCATCCGGTGCTGGGGCTGATCGGCGCGGCCTTCGTGGCGCTGTTCTCCCTGCCCATCGTCCTGCCGCTGTTCTTCGTGATCCGCGACGGGGGAGGGATGGTGGTGACCGACGCGCACCGGGCGGTGGCCGTGATCCCGGCGCTGTGGGTGGCCGCCCTGCGGTTCGTGCCCGAGCGCCTGCCCGATGACCTCCGGGAGCGCGTGGCCGGGTGGAACGCGTTCCGGCGGTACCTGCGCGAGTTCTCCTCGCTCCCGGACGCCCCGGCCGCGGGCATCGTCATCTGGGAGCGGTACATGGTGTACGCCACCGCACTGGGCGTGGCCAAGGAGGTCGAGGCGCAGATCCGAGCCCTGATCCCGCCCGCAGAGCTGGGCCCGCCGTTCGAAGGCGCGCCGGCCGGCCTGGACGGGCTGTCGACGTTCCACGGCTTCTCCACCACCCCGATCTCGGCCCGGTCCTACACGGAGTTCGTGTCCGGCTCGTCCGGCGGGTCGTCGTGGTCCAGCGGGTCGGGCTCGTTCAGCTCCGGCGGCGGCGGAGGGGGAGGCTTCTCCGGCGGCGGAGGAGGCGGAGGCGGCGGCACCGGCGGCGGCGCCGGCTAGCTCAGACCGCCTCGAGTGTGCCGCGCATCGTCTCCGGGTGGATCCCGCACCGAAAGATGTACGAGCCGGGTTCGATGGGCTCGCTCTCCCTGCGCAGCACCGTTTGCGGGCCGAGCTCGAACGCGAGTTCCCAGTCGCCGAGCTTCACGATCGTGAAGATGTGAACGACCGGGTCGCGATTGTCGAAACGGAATCGGAGCGGTGTGTTCGCCGGGACCTGGATGCAGTCGGTGTTGAACGCGAGCTGGGAAGCCGTGACCTTGATCAAGGGTCTCGGCAGGAGACATCCCTCGATCTTCGCGACGCGGGGGACGCCCTCCTGAAGGATCGGCG
>DASWKD010000124.1:0-5288 GCA_036396815.1 Actinomycetota bacterium
GCCGCCTGGCGGTGGGACACGGACGTGGTGGTCGTGGGGTCCGGCGCGGGAGGTGGGGTGGCCGCGGCGGTGCTGGCCCAGGCCGGGCTGGACGTGGTGGTCCTTGAGAAGGGCAGGCACCTCGCCGAGCGGGACTTCACCCATCACGAGGGCCAGGCTCACCGCGACCTGTACCAGGACGGCACCCTGGGGGCCACCGACGACCTGGGCGTGGCCCTGCTGGCCGGGTCCTGCGTGGGGGGAGGGACCACCGTGAACTACTGCACCTCGTTCGCCACCCCGGCCGCCGTGCGCGAGGAATGGGACCGGGTGGCCGGTTTCCAGGATGTGTTCACCGGCGACGACTTCGAGGTGGCCACCAAGACCGTCGAGGACCGGATCCACGTCACCACCGCGGAGAGCACGCCCTCGCGACGCGACCGGATCATGCAGGCCGGGCTGGAGGCTATCGGCCTGGGCGCCGAGGTGATCCCCCGCGACGTGGAGGACTGCCCGCAGGACGACCAGTGCGGTTCGTGCCTGATGGGGTGCCGGCGGCGGGCCAAGAACGGCACGGCGGTGACCTGGCTGGTGGACGCCGCGCAGGCCGGAGCGAGGATCGCGGCGGGCGCCTCGGTGGATCGCGTGCTGATCGAGGGCGGCCGGGCGGTGGGGGTGGAGGCCACGCTGGCTGGGCGGCCGCTCACCGTGCGGGCCCGGGCGGTGGTCCTGGCCTGCGGCGCGCTGAACACGCCCGGGGTCCTCCAGCGCAGCGGGGTGCGCCGGAAAGCGGTGGGGGCCAACCTGTTCCTGCACCCGGTGACGGCGGTGTGGGGGCGGTTCTCGGAACCGGTCCGGCCGTGGGCCGGGGTGGCCCAGGCTCGGTACGCGGACACCTCGGCCGACCTGGACGGCCAGGGGTACGGGTACCGTTTGGAGACCGCCCCGATCCATCCGGCTCTGCCGGGAGCGTTGCTGGGCTGGGACGGCGCCGGGGCGTTCCGGAAGCGCCTGTCCCAGCTCCCATACCTCGCGCCGCTGGGGATCCTGCTCCGGGACCGCGACCCGGGGCGGGCCCTGGTACGCGGCGACGGCCGGCCGTACTGGCGGTACCGCCTGTCACCCCGGGATCAGGCGCACCTCCGGGCCGGGGTCCACCGTGGGGCAGAGGTCCTGGCCGCGGCGGGGGCCGAGGAGATCTTCGCCTCCACCGCGGTCCCGCTGTCGTGGAACGGCGACAGCGGCGAGCCCCTGCCCGCGTTCCTGGAGCGCGTGGACGCCGCGGGGTATGGGCCGAACCGCACCACCTACGTGTCGTTCCACCAGATGGGCACGGCCCGGATGGGCGCCGACCGGAAGCGGGCCGTGGTGGACGCGGAGAACCGGGTTCACGGCGTCTCCGGCCTGTACGTGATGGACGCCTCGTGCTTCCCCACATCCAGCGGGGTCAATCCCATGGTCACCATCGAGGCCATCGCCCACCGGGGGGCCTCGATCCTGGCCGCGCTGCTCGCCTAGTGGCGGCGTTCGTGTCAGAGCCTCTCGTTATGGTCGTGGCATGGCGAAGACCAAGGTTCTCCTGGCCTGCCGGGAGTGCGGGCGATCGGTGGGCCAGTGGATGGGGCGGTGCCCTTCGTGCGCGGCATGGGGTTCGATCGAGGCCGGCCCCCCGGCGGAGGCGACGGGTACGGCCCCGATTCTCTCGCTGCTGGACGACCAGCAGGATGAGACCCGGCTGTCCTCCGGCTTCCCCGGCGCCGACCGGGTCCTGGGTGGGGGCCTGTGCCGGGGGTCGGTGGTCCTTGTGGCCGGGGAGCCGGGCATCGGGAAGTCCACGCTGCTCCTCCAGGTGGCCGGGCTGGTCGCGGCGGCCGGAGGGGAGTGCCTGTACGCCTCGGGGGAGGAGTCCCGGGGGCAGGTGGCGGCTCGGGCCCGGCGGCTGAGTATCGCCGAGAAGGCGGTGTCCTTCATCCCCGGCCGCGACCTCCCCGATGTCCTGGCCTCGGTCCGGCAGGCCCGGCCGGACCTCCTGATCGTCGATTCGATCCAGGCCCTCCGCGATCCCGACCAGAGCTCGCTTCCCGGCGGGCCCTCCCAGGTCCGGGCATGCGCCGATGCCCTGGTGGGCCTGGCCAAGGAGCGCGACGTCACCGTGATCTTGGCCGGGCAGGTCACCAAGGTCGGCGAGGTGGCCGGGCCCCGGACCCTGGAGCACGCCGTGGACGTGGTGTGCTCCTTCGACGGCGACGCCCGGACCGGCCTCCGGGTCCTGGCCGGGGGCAAGAACCGCTTCGGGGCCGAAGGAGAGGTGGCCTGGTTCGAGATGTCGGCCTCCGGCCTCACCGAGGTGGATGGAGCGGCCAGGCTGTCCCCCTCGCAGGGCGAAGCCGGGGCCGCGGTGGCGGTGCTCACCGCCGGGAGGCGGGCCCTGGCCGTGGAGGTCCAGGCCCTGGTGGTGCCCACCGATGGTCCCCCCCGGCGGCACGTGTCCGGTCTCGACCCGCGCCGGTTCAACCTGGTTGCCGCGGTGACCGACCGAGCCCTGGGGCTCCGCCTGTCCCGAGCCGAGGTGTACGGGACCGCGGCGGGCGGCCTCCAGGTCGCCGAGCCCGGCACCGATCTGGCGGTGGCCGCGGCGGTGGCCTCGGCTGCCTCGGGGCGGCCGCCTCCCCCCCGGACCGCATTCGTGGGCGAGATCGCCCTCACCGGGGCCGTTCGCCCCACCCCGAACATGGCCGCCCGTCTGGCCGCGGCCGGCGCGGCCGGGATGGGGAGCGTGGTGGTCCCCGCCGGGGCCGTCGATCCCCCGACGGGGGTGACCTTAACCAACGTACGGCATCTGCGTGACGCGCTGTTCTGGGCCACAGGCGCGAAACAGGCCCCTGACCAGCGGTTTTGATTTGCGAAGGGGGGGCTCGACCTGCTATCATGAGCGCACATCGCCCGCCACCGGACGTCGCGCAAGGAGGTCGTGTGTCGTATCGCAAAGGTGACAAGGTGATCTATCCCCACCACGGGGCGGCGGTGATCGAGCAGCTGTGCCACAAGGTGTTCCTCGGCGAGAAGAAGAAGTACCTGATCCTCCGACTGGCGTACGGCGATCTCACCCTCAGCGTTCCCGTCGAGTCCACCGCAGAGGTCGGCCTCCGGGATGTGATCCCCAAGCGGGAAGTCCGCAAGGTCATGGACGTCCTCAAGCAGGCCGAGAGCCGGATGCCCACCAACTGGAGCCGGCGCTACAAGACCAACATCGAGAAGATCAAGTCGGGCGACATCTACCAGGTCGCCGAGGTGGTCCGGAACCTGTCCATCCGCGAGCGGGAGAAGGGCCTGTCCGCCGGCGAGAAGCGCATGCTGGCCAAGGCCCGCCAGATCCTCATCTCCGAGCTGGTCTTCGCCGTGGACCAGCCCGAGGAGAAGACCGAGGCCATGGTGGACAAGGTCCTGGACGAGGCCCACGCGGGCTGAAGGTTCTCCCGCCCCGGCGGGGCACTTGTCCCCATCCCCTCCGTGGCGCAGATTGAGAGGGTGAGCGAGGAGCCTCGGCGCGCCCGTCCCCCCCGCGGGGTCCTGGTCGAGCTGGTCCGTCTGATCCTGGTGGCCCTGTTCGCGGTGGCCGGATGGCAGATCGCCGACCAGGTCACCGCCGCCGAGTCCCAGATCCTTCTGGGGATCGTCCTGGGCAGCGCCGTCGGCTACGTGGTGGGCGGGGTGATCGGCCGCCGAACGGTGGTGGCCATGTCGGCCGTGGAGCGCGAGTTCCGCAAGATCCCTCCCTCGGAGCTCCTGGCCGGGGTCCTCGGCCTGGTCCTGGGCCTCCTGATCGCCGTCCTCCTGTCCTTCATCCTGTTCCGGCTCCCCCCGGCGGCCGCCTACCCCACGGCGACCTTCGTCACGGTGATCCTGGCCTACCTGGGGTACCGGGTGGGCCGGGGGATCCACCAGGAGCTGTTCGGCCTGTTCGGCCTGAAGCCCCGGGCCGCGGGCTCGCGGCCCGGCGAGGTCAACGTCCTGGACACCAGCGCGCTGATCGACGGCCGGATCCTGGACGTGGTGGGCGCGGGCTTCCTGAACGGGGCCTTCCTGGTCCACATCGGGGTGCTCCGCGAGCTCCAGACCATCGCCGACTCCTCCGACCCACGCCGCCGTTCGAGGGGTCGCCGGGGCCTGGACGTCCTGCGCATCCTGCAGGAGTCGCCGGCCATCGAGATCGACCTGGTGGACGAGCAGGGCTCGGGCGACGTGGACGCCGATCTGGTTCGCCTGGCCCGCCAGCGGGGGGGCGCCGTGGTCACCACGGACGCCAACCTGGCCAAGGTGGCCGCCGCCCTGGACGTCCCGGTGCGGTCCCTGAACGAGCTGACCCTGGCCCTCCGCCCGCCCTTCGCTCCCGGCGAGGAGGTCACGGTCCACCTGAGCAAGGAGGGACGTGAGTCCGGACAGGGGGTGGGCTACCTCGAGGACGGGACCATGGTCGTGGTGGAGGGCGGACGGGAGCGGGTGGGCAGCGATGTCCAGGTCACCGTGACCAACGTGCTCCAGACGGGGACCGGCCGCATGGTGTTCGGGCGGATGGACGACCGGTGAAGGCGGTGGTGCTCCTGGCCGCGGCCGGGCGCGGGGACCGCCTGGGCGCGGCCCTGCCCAAGGCCCTGGTCCCGCTGGCCGGCCGGTCGCTCCTGGCGCATTGCATGCAGCGCATCGACGCCGCCCCCGTGTCCGGCGTGATCGTGGCCGCCCCTCCCGGCGACCGGCTGGTGGCCCGCGAGGCGGAACGGTGGACCAAGCTGGTCTCGGTGGTCGAGGGCGGCCTCACCCGCCAAGCGTCGATCGCCGCCGCCCTGGCCGCGGTGCCCCCGGGCACGGAGGCCGTGGTCTGCCACGACGCCGCCCGCCCCCTGGCCGCCGCCGCGCTGTTCGCGGCGGTCCTCGGCGCCCTGGACGCGGCCGATGGCGCGGTACCGGTCCTCCGGCCCACCGACACCGTGAAACGGCTGGAGGGGGAGACGGTGGTCGAGACGATCGATCGTAACGGACTCGGGCTGGCCCAGACCCCCCAGGCCTTCCTGCTCCACGCCCTGGAGACGGCGCACCGGGCCGCGGCGGACGAGGGCTTCGAGGCCACCGACGACGCGGCCCTGGTCGAGCGGGCGGGGTTCAAGGTCGTGGCCGTGCCCGGGCACCCCTCGAACATCAAGGTCACGCACCCCGGCGATCTCCGGGTGGCCGACCACCTGGCCCGTGGCTGACCAGCGGGTGGGGCTGGGCTTCGACGTCCACCCGTCCGACCCATCGCGCGCCCTTCGTCT
>DASWKD010000125.1:0-1551 GCA_036396815.1 Actinomycetota bacterium
GTAATTCTGGACGTTCCAGGTCTGGCCGTACGCCAGGGGGATGGCCAGGGAGGTCCCTCCCCGGTAGGTCTTCTGAGGCGAGATCCCCTGCTCCAGCCCGGCCACCAGGGCGAAGGGCTTGAACGAGGATCCGGCCTGGCGGCCGGTCCCGCCGTCGCCGGTGGCCAGGTTCACGCGGGCCACCCGGTCCTTCTTGGGCTTGGCGAAGAAGTCCCTCCCGCCGACCATGGCCACGATGTGACCGGTCCGTGGGTCGATCGCGGTCAGCGCGCCGTACGGGTCGCCCCTCTGGGACAGGATCCCGTACACGGCCTTCTCGGCGGCCTTCTGGAGCTTGAGGTCGATCGTGGTGTGGATCCGGAGGCCGCCCTTGAACAGGGCGTCGTAGCGCTCCTGCTGGGTGGCCCCGAACCGCTCGTCCCGGAGGATCTGCTTCTTGACGTACTCCACGAAGTGCGCCGCGGGGTACCGCCGCTTCTCGTCCGGGGGATCGAGTCCCAGGTCGGCCGAAGACGCTTCCTTGAACGCGGCTTGGGTGATCAGTTCTTGCGTGAGCATGGCCCGGAGGACCAGGTTGCGGCGGACCATCCCGGCGTCGGGGTTCTCCAGCGGGTCGTATCGTTCCGGTGCCGAGATCAGCCCGGCCAGCAGGGCCGCTTCGTGCAGGGCCAGGTCTTCGGCCGGCTTCGAGAAGTACTTCCGGGCCGCGGCCTGGAGCCCGTAGGCCCCGCGTCCGAAATAGATCGTGTTCAGGTACTCGGCCAGGATCTCCTGCTTCGTCATCTGTTCCTCGAGCTTCCAGGAGATGGCCGCCTCCCGGATCTTGCGGTTCAGGGTCCGGTCCGACCCGACCAGGCGGTTCTTCACGAACTGCTGAGTGATGGTGGAGCCGCCCTCCACCACGCGGCCCTCGGATGCGTTGACGTAGGCCGCCCGCAGCAGGGCCCGCAGGTCGATGCCCCGGTGGTACCAGAACCGCTGGTCCTCGACGGCCACCACGGCGTCCTGGACCACCCGGGGGATCTTCTCGTAGGGCAGGATCACCCGGTCCTGCTCGGCGTGCAGGACCGTGAGCACGGTGCCGTCCGCCGCGTAGACCACGGAGTTCTGGGCCAGGGGGGGCGGGTCGATGGACAGGTCGAACCGGGGCAGCCTGCACGAGGTGGCCATCATGGCTGCCGCCAGCAGGGGACCCAGGATCCGGGCGAGCCGCCCGAAGGGGGAAGGTCGGGTCATCGCCACTCGATTCTACCCACGGGTGTGCGGTTCCCTTGGTAGCATCCGCCACATGTTTCCCCCTCCGGCCGAGCAGCTCGAGGTCCTCGTGGACGACGCGGCGGAGGTGATCCCCCGGGAGGAGCTCGGGCCCCTTCTGGAGCGATCGCACGCCGAGGACCGCCCACTCCGGGTCAAGCTGGGCATCGACCCGTCCCGGCCGGACCTGCACCTGGGCCACGCCGTGGTGCTCCGCAAGCTCCGCCACTTCCAGGACGCCGGCCATGTGGCCGTCCTCATCATCGGAGACTTCACCGGAAGGGTGGGGGATCCCTC
>DASWKD010000126.1:0-7951 GCA_036396815.1 Actinomycetota bacterium
TTCGGGAAGCTCGAGGAGAAGATGGGCTGGCACGCCTCTCCGATGACGGAGCTGCTGTTCGACGGCTGCGACGTGCCGGCCGAGAACCTGGTCGGGACCGAGGGCCAGGGCTTCGAGGTGGCCCTGGCCGCTCTCGACTCCGGGCGGCTGGGGATGGCCGCGTGCTCGGTGGGCCTGGCCCAGGCCGCCCTGGACGCCTCGATCCGGTTCACCAGGGAGCGCTCGCAGTTCGGCAAGCCGGTCATCGAGTTCCAGGGCCTCCAGTTCATGCTGGCCGACATGGCCACCCAGGTCGAGGCCGCCCGCCGCCTGTACCGGGAGGCGGCCCGGGCCCGCGACGAGGGCCAGGGGACGCCGGTCTCGTGCTCGATGGCCAAGCTGTTCGCGTCCGATGTGGCCATGCGCGTCACCACCGACGCCGTCCAGGCCCACGGCGGGTACGGGTACATGCAGGAGTACCCCGTGGAACGCTACATGCGCGAGGCCAAGGCCCTCCAGATCGTGGAGGGCACGAACCAGGTCCAGCGGATGATCATCGGGCGGCACCTGGCCGGATGACGCCGGCGAACGATCCACGGGCCGCGATAACCGAGGCCATGCCGGCGGTCCGGGAGGACCTCGAACGGCTGGTCCGCATCCCCTCGGTCAGCGCGCCCGGCTTCGATCCGGCCCACGTGGCCCGCTCCGCCCAGGCCACGGCCGAGGTCCTGGAGGCCGCCGGGCTCCCCGGGGTCCGGCTCCTGGAGGCGGAGGGCGCTCCGCCGGCGGTGCTGGGAGAGCGCCCCGCTCCGGGGAGCGCCCCCACCGTGCTCCTGTACGCCCACCACGACGTCCAGCCGCCGGGAGCCGAGGAGGATTGGGACTCCCCGCCCTTCGAGCCCACCGAGCGCCACGGCCGCCTGTACGGGCGGGGGACCGCCGACGACAAGGCCGGCATCGCCGTGCACGCCGCGGCCCTCCGGGCCCTGGGCGGGCCGCCGGTTGGCGTGAAGGTGTTCGTGGAGGGCGAGGAGGAAGTGGGCTCGCCCAACCTGCCCGCGTTCCTGGAGCGCCACGGCGAGGCCCTCCGGTCGGACGTCATCGTCCTGGCCGACATGGCCAACTGGCGCGTGGGCCAGCCGGCCCTGACCACCTCGCTCCGAGGATTGGTGGATGCGGTGGTCGAGGTCCGGACGCTCGACCACGCGGTCCACAGCGGCATGTACGGCGGGCCGTTCCCCGACGCCATCACGGTCCTGGCCCGCCTGCTGGCCACCCTCCACGACCGCGAGGGGAACGTGGCCGTGCCAGGCCTGGGCAGCGGGACCTCCGAGCAGCTCGACCTGACCGAGAAGGAGCTCCGCCAGGAGGCCGGGGCCGTCGACGGGCTCCAGCTCACGGGGTGGGGCAGCCTGACCGCCCGGATGTGGACCATGCCGGCCATCTCGGTGCTGGCGGTGGACGCCCCCCGGGTGGCCGAGGCCTCCAACACGCTGGTCCCGGTGGCCCGGGCCAAGGTCAGCCTGCGGATCCCTCCGGGGGACGAGCCCGCCGCGGCCATGGAGGCGCTGGTGGCCCACCTGGGGTCCAACGTGCCGTGGGGAGCCGAGGTCCGGGTCACCCCCGGGGCCGCGGCCAGGCCGTTCGCCGCCTCCACCGAGGGGCCCGCCTACCAGGCCGCCCGGGCCGCGTTCGCCGATGCCTGGGGCTCGGCCCCCGTGCTGATCGGGGCCGGGGGGACCATCCCGTTCGTGGCCGCCTTCGCCGACGCCTACCCGGAGGCCTCGATCCTGATGACCGGGGTGGAGGATCCGGACACCCGGGCCCACGGGGCCAACGAGAGCCTCCACCTGGCCGACTTCGAGAAGGCCTGCCTGGCGGAGGCCCTGCTCCTCCAGCACCTGGCCGGGTAGATCGCCCCGGACGGGGGACCAGGTACCCCCGGGCGGGCGATGCCCGTGGTTCCGGACGTGCGGTAGAACTCCATCGAGGGAACGGCGCGGACGGACCTCCCCCCGGCCGGTCGTGGGTCGCACGGCCAACCCTCCCCCTGGCCGGGGGAGGGGTTCGTGCTGGTCACGCTGGAGCGCACCGACCCGGTCCGGGTGGTCCGCCGCCTGAAGCCGGGGGGCGGGACCCGGGTCTTCACCCGCCTGTCCCACCGGGACGCCGTGACCTGGCACGACCTGGCCCACCGGGTGGCCCGTGTGCTGGAGGGGGCGCTGGACGAACGTGTGGCGGCCAACCGGGTGGTGACCACCGCCCGGGGGCGGTGGCGGCTCGAGGACGTCGGCCGGGCCTCGGCCCGGGCCCGGAAGGTCACGGCCGTCCACGTGGGGACCGTCCTGCACACGGACGTGGAGGCGTTCTACGCGTCGGTTCGCCCCGAGGTTTTGGCCGCGTGTCTGCGTGCGGTCGGCGTGGAGGAGGACACGTCGCTCCGGGCCGCGGGCATGCTCGAGGGGTGGTCCCGGTGGGGATGCCTGGGCCTGCCGGTGGGCCCTCCGGGCTCGGCGGTGATGGCCAACGCGGTGCTGGTGCCGGTGGACCGCACCCTGGGGACCCGTCCCTTCGTGCGCTGGGTGGACGACTATCGGATCAGCGTGGCCACCGAAGCCGACGCCCGGGCCGTCCTGGGCCGGATCGACACGGTTCTGGCCTCGCTCCGGCTCCGCCGCTCGACCGGAAAGACCGTGACCGGGCCGGCCGGCGACCTCCGGTTCCCCGGCTCGGACTACGCGTCCTGAAGGTCAGGGGACGATCTTGGAGATGGGGAGCTCCAGGATGTCGGTGGCCCCGTGGGCCTTGAGCTCCGGGATCAGCCGGTTGACCGCCCGCTTCTCCACCACCGTTTCCACGGCGTAGGCGTCCTCCGCGGCCAGGGGGGACACGGTCGGGGCCTTCATCGAGGGGAGGAACCCCAGCAGCTCCTCCAGACGCTCCTTCGTCACGTTCAGCTTGATCAGGACCCGGCCCTGAGCATCCATGGCCCCCCGGAGGAGCGTGGACAGGTCGTCCATGGCCTGGCGCTTGACGGGGTCGGCGTGAGACGCGGGGTTGGCCACCAGCAGGACCTCGGAGGCCATGATCTCGTCGACGATCTTCATCCCGTGGGCCCGGAGGGTCCCACCGGTCTCGCTGACGTCCACGATGGCGTCCACGATCTCCGGGACCTTGGCCTCCGTGGCTCCGTACGAGGTGAACACCCGGACCGAGATCCCCAGCTTCTCGAAATGCCTGCGGGTGATCTCGGGGTACTCGGTGGAGATCCGGGTCCCGTCGGGGAGGTCGGCCGCGGCGTCGGCCGCCGCGTCGACCGGCACGGCAACCACGATCTTCACCGGGTGGCCCACGCCTCCCTTGGCGTAGGTCAACGACTCCAGGACCTCCACGGTGGCCGCGGTCTCCTCGACCCAGTCCCGGCCGGTGATCCCCAGGTCGAAGAAGCCCTCCTCCACGTAGCGGGGGATCTCCTGGGGGCGGAGGAGCGAGACCCGCTCGATGCGGTCATCGTCGATGGTCCCGTGGTAGTCGCGCGAGGACCCCCGGCGGACCCGGAGGTCGGCGGCCTCCAGGAGAGCCAGGGTCTGCTCCTCCAGCGAGCCCTTCGGAACGGCTAGCCGCAGCATCAGGACTCCAGGACCCGGTGGAAGCACGACCGCTGGCCCGTGTGGCAGGCCGGCCCCACCTGCTCCACCTTCACCAGCAAGGTGTCCGCGTCGCAGTCGTACCGGACCTCGCGGACGTGCTGGACGTGGCCGCTGGTATCGCCCTTGCGCCACAGCTCCTCGCGGGACCGGCTCCAGAACCAGGTCCGCCCCGACTCCACGGTCCGGCGGACCGCCTCGTCGTTCATCCAGGCCACCATGAGCACCTCGCCGTTGTCCGCGTCTTGGACCACGGCGGGGATCAGCCCCCGATCGTCGAACGTCAGCTCTTCCATCACACCCTCACCGGGATCCCGTGGTCCGCCAGGTGCCGTTTCACCTGAGGGACCGTGAACTCGCCGAAGTGGAAGCGCGAGGCCGCCAGCACCGCGTCCGCTTCCTGGAGCGCCTCCACGAAGTGATCCAGCGTCCCCGCCCCGCCCGAGGCCACCACCGGGACCCCCACGGCCCCGGCCACGGCCCGCAGCAGGTCCAGATCGTACCCGAGGCCCGTGCCGTCGCGGTCCATCGAGGTCAGCAGGACCTCTCCGGCGCCCAGCTCCCCGGTGGCCCGAGCGGCCCAGGCCACGGCATCCATCCCGGTCCCGGTCCGCCCGGCCTCCACCACGACCTCCCAACCCCCGTCCCGGCTACGGGCGTCGATGGCCACCACCATGCACTGGGTCCCGAACCGCTCCGCGCACCCCCCCAGGAGGTCCGGGTCCCGCACGGCGGCCGTGTTGAGCGCCACCTTGTCGGCCCCCGAGCGGAGGAGGGCCCGCACGTCGTCCGGGCTGCGGACGCCGCCGCCGACCGTGAGGGGGATGAACACCTGGTCGGCGGCGCGGGCCACCACGTCCAGCATGGCCCCCCGGCCTTCCA
The DNA here is from genome assembly GCA_036396815.1 of Actinomycetota bacterium. GTDB lineage: Bacteria > Actinomycetota > UBA4738 > UBA4738 > CALAEC01 > DASWKD01. Next base: position 4,509 of record DASWKD010000126.1, read on the forward strand.
CGGTGGCCGTGATGTCCAGGAACACCAGCTCGTCGGCTCCCTCGGCGTCGTAGCGTGATGCCAGCTCGGCGGGATCTCCCGCGTCGCGGAGGTCCCGGAACCTGGTGCCCTTGACCACGCGCCCGGCATCCACGTCCAGGCAGGGGATCAGGCGGCGGGCCAGCGTCACGACGCGGCCTCCAGGGCGGCGGGGAGGCTCAGGCTGCCCTCGTACAGGGCCTTCCCCACGATCACGGCTTCCACCTTCACTCCGCGGAGGGCCCGGATGTGGTCCTCGCCGCCCACGCCCCCCGAAGCCTGGATGGGATGGCGGGTCAGCGTGCCCAGCCGCCGGTACAGGTCGAGGTCCGGGCCGTCCATCGTCCCGTCCCGATCCACCGCCGTGGCCAGGAATCGGGTCGCGCCGGCGGCCTCCAGACGGGGGAGGATCTCCTCCACCGGGCCCGCGTCTTCCGTCCAGCCCTCGGTCAGGACGTCGGTCCCGTCCGTGTCCAGGGCCACCACCACGCGGTCCGGGAACCTGCCGGTCACCTCCCGCACCAGGGCCGGATCCTCGATGGCCGCCGTGCCCAGGATCACCCGGGCCGCCCCCAGGATCAGGGTCTCCTCCACCGCCTCCAGGGAGCGGAGCCCCCCGCCCACCTGCACCGGGGCCCCGGTGGCGGCCACCACCTCCCGGATCACCTCGAGGTTGCCTCCGGTGCCCAGGGCGGCGTCCAGGTCCACCAGGTGGAGCCACGCCGCGCCCTCGGACACGAACCGCCGGGCGGCGTCCACCGGATCCTCGCCGTAGGCCGTCTCCGAACCCGCCACTCCCCGGGTCAGCCGCACCACCCGGCCTCCCCGGACGTCGATTGCCGGGATGACGATCACGACAGGCCCTTGACGAAGTTCCGGTACAGCTCCAGCCCGGCATCGCCGGACTTCTCGGGATGGAACTGGGTGGCGAACAGCGAGCCCCGGGCCACCGCCGAAGCGAACGGGCCGCCGTGGTCCGTCCGGCCGGCGATCACATCCTCCTCCGCCTGGCACACGTAGGAGTGCACGAAGTAGAACCGGGTGCCGCTGGGGATCCCCGCCACCACGTCGTGGTGGCTGGTCCACGCCACGTCGTTCCAGCCCATGTGGGGGACCCTCACGGTGCCGGGGAGGCGGCGGACCTCGCCGGCCAGGATGCCCAGCCCCGGGGCGTCGCTCTCCTCGCCGTGGTCGAACAGGACCTGCATGCCCAGGCACACGCCGAGCACCGGGCGGTCGGCGGTCACCAGGTCGGTCACCACCCGGTCCAGCCCGTGGGCGCGGAGCGCCCCGACGCACGCCCCGAACGCCCCGACCCCCGGGACCACCAGCCCATCGGCTGCGGCCGCCTGGCGCGGGTCCTCGGTGATCACGGGCTGCCCGCCCACCCGTTCCACGGCTCGGGCTACCGAGCGGAGGTTGCCCATCCCGTAGTCCAGGACGGCCACCCTGCTCACAGGACACCCTTCGTGGAGGGCGTGCCCCCGCCGACCACCGAGCACGCATCACCCAGCGCCCGGGCCAGCGCCTTGAACTCGGCCTCCACCACGTGGTGGGGACTGCGTCCGGAGATCAGCCGGGCATGCAGGGTCATCTGGGCGGTGGTGGCGAAGGCCCGGACGAAGTCCTCGGTCAGGCCGGGGTCGTAGGTCCCGATCATCTCCGCCGGAACGGGAACCTCGTGGATCACGAACGCCCGTCCGGACAGGTCCAGGGCCACCTCCACCAGGGCCTCGTCCAGCGGCACCGAGGCCTGGCCGAACCGACGGATCCCTTCCTTGTCCCCGAGGGCCTCGGCCAGGGCCTGACCCAGGGCGATGCCCACGTCCTCCACGGTGTGATGGGCGTCCACCTCCAGGTCGCCGGACGCCCGGACCTCCAGATCGAAGCGGGCGTGCGTCCCCAGCTGCTGGAGCATGTGGTCGAAGAACGGCAGGCCGGTATCCGCCGCGGAGGCGCCGGAACCGTCGATCTGGAGCCGCACGGACACGTCGGTCTCCTTGGTCTTCCTGGTCACGGTGGCTTCCCGGCTCATCGGCTCCCCTCCCGTGTCTCCCGGAGCGCGTCGAGGAACGCGCCCGTCTCCTCCGGCGTCCCGGCCGTCACCCGCAGGCACCCCTCCAGCCCCGGCCCCGAGGACACGTCGCGGATCAGCACCCCTCGCGCGAGCAGATCCTTCCACACCGTGGGGGCGTGGGCCGCCGTCCGGAACAGCACGAAGTTCGCCGCCGAGGGGAACGCCTCCACGCCGGGCATGGCCGCCAGGCCGTCCAGGATCCGGTCGCGCTGGTCCACGATGGCCGCCAGGACCGTGCGGGCCTCCGGAAGGTGGCGGAGCGCCACCCGCCCGGCCTCCTGGGTCAGCGACGACAGGTGGTACGGGAGGCGGACCTTCCTGAGGTCGTCCACGATCTCCTCTGAAGCCAGGCAGTAGCCCAGGCGCACCGCCGCCAGCGAGAACGCCTTGGAGAACGTCCGGACCACCACCAGGTTGGGGTGCCGGTCCAGCAGGGGCTGGACGGAGGTCCCGCCGAACTCGACGTACGCCTCGTCCGCCACCACAAGCGGCGCCGCCCGGCACAGGGCGTCCACGGTCTCGGCCGGCTGGGCGTTGCCGGTGGGGTTGTTCGGCGAGCACAGGAACACCACGTCCGGAGCCCTGCGCGCCACGGCGTCGGTGGCCGAGGCATGGTCCAGGACGAACCCCGGCGGCAGGGGCTCGCGGACCAGGTCCATCCCCACCATCCGGGGGATCAGTGCGTGCATCGAGTAGGTGGGGTCGAACAGGAGGACCGTCCGTCCCGGGCCGCCGTAGGCCAGGCACAGGTGCTGGAGGACCTCGTTGGAACCGTTGGCCGCCCAGATGCCCTCCACCTGGTGGCCGGTCATCTCCGCCAGGCCGGCCCGGAGCCCCGACGCCTCGCGGTCGGGGTAGCGGTGGAACGGGATGCGGCGCACTGCCCCGGCCAGGTCCTCGGCGAAGCCCTCGGGCAGGGGGTAGGCGCACTCGTTCGTGTTCAGGCGCACGGGGGCGTCCACCTGCGGCGCCATGTACGCGGTCAGGGACTCGAGGTCCTGGCGGAGGGGAGGCCTCATCGGCGGACCTCGGCGGCCCGGGCGTGACCGGGGAGTCCCTCGGCCGACGCCACCAGCTCCACCTCGGGCCCCACCGCGGCCGATCCCTCGGCCGACGCCTCCACGAAGCTGGAGATGGTCACCATGTCGGCGGCCCGGAGACCGGACGCGAACCGGGCCGTGGCCATGGTGGGCAGGACGTGGTTGGAGCCCACCCCGTAGTCGCCGAACGACACCGGCGTGTGCGGGCCCAGGAACGCGGCGCCGAAGGACCGGACCCGGCCCAGGAACCCTTCCGGATCGGGCATGAGCACCTGGAGGTGCTCGGGAGCCAGCCGGTCCACCAGGCC
>DASWKD010000127.1:0-2036 GCA_036396815.1 Actinomycetota bacterium
CGACGCCGGCGGGGAGTTCCGCAAGCCGAAGTCCCTGCCAGGGCAGTTCACCCGGGTCACCGCGCCCACCGCTGAGGACTTCGCGTTCCTCCGGGAGCGGATGGGCGACCTCCGGGTGGGGCTCCTGCGCTCCGGCGAGGACGTGATCGACCTGGAGGTCGGGGTCCGCGGGGAGACGCTGGTCACCCATGTCGGCGTGTTCGCCACCACCGGGATGGGCAAGTCGAACCTGATGAAGGTCCTGGCCGGAGAGATCCTCGGCTCGCAGGGCCGGTACGCGGTCCTGCTGTTCGACCCGCACGGCGAGTACCTGGACGGCGGGGGCGGAATCCGCCGGGGCCTGCGCGACCACCCCTGGGCGCCGGACCGGTTGAAGGTCTACACCACGCGAGCCGGCGGCGGCGCGTCGGCCACCGAGCTGCGCCTGGCCCTGGCCGAGCTGACCCTGGACGACCTGCACACCGCGTACGACTGGTCGCGGGCCCAGGAAGAAGCCATCTACCGGCTGGAGCGGCTGTACCGCGAGGACTGGCTGGTCACCGTGGCCGACGAGGCCCAGGACCTTCAGGAGCTGGCCGAGCAGACCGGCTCGTCCACCTCCACCCTCCAGGTGGTCCAGCGCAGGTCCCGCCGGATCCTGGAGCTGCCGTGCATCAGCCGCGACGCGTCGCAGGCTTCGCTGTCGGAGCGGATCGTCACCGAGCTGTCGAACGGGTACTCCGTGCTGGTGGACTCGAGCGGGCTGTCGGACATGGAGGAGATCCTGGTGGCCAGCGTGATCACCCGCCGGGTCCTGTCCACCTACGCCAACGCGTACCTCGAGGACCGCGAGGCCTTCGATCGCCTGCCGCCCACCCTGGTGGCCCTGGAGGAGGCCCAGCGGGTCCTGTCCCGGGCCAAGCGCTCGGAGGCCAACGTGTTCCCCCGGGTGGCCCGGGAGGGCCGGAAGTTCCGGGTGGGGCTGTGCGCGGTCTCGCAGCAGCCGAAGCTGATCGACGACGAGCTCCTCAGCCAGTTCAACACGTTCTTCATCCTCGGCCTGGCCGACGAGAAGGACCGGACGATCCTGCGGGGGTCCTCCAAGCAGGACATCAAGGACCTGGGCCCCGAGATCCAGACGCTGATGCCCGGCGAGGCCATCGTCACCAACCTGGAGGCCCCGTTCGCCCTGCCGGCCAAGGTCCACCTGTACGAGGAGTACCTGAAGGCGGTCAAGGGCCCCGCTCCCCTGCCCGACAAGCCCAAGGATGCCGGAAAGGGGTTCGCCGAATGAGGGACGTGCGGCGGCTGGCTGACATCCCGGGGTTCAACATCGACAAGGTGGCCGCGGCGGCCGGTGACGACCCGGACGTCCTGCGGATGGAGAACCTGGACACCGATATCGACGTCCCCGCCGGGGTCAAGGAGGCCACGAAGGAGGCCGTGGACCGCGTGGACGCCAACAGCTGGCTGCCCTTCGACGGCAAGCCCGAGATGAAGGAGGCGGTGGCGGGCTACATCGAGCGGCGCAGCGGCGCGCGGTACGACCCCATGCGCCAGGTGGTCATCACCAGCGGCGAGGGCGAGGCCTGGCTCAACACGCTCCTGGTGTTGACCGATCCCGGCGACGAGGTGATCCTCACCGACCCCACCTACGCGGGGATGCTCAACCGGGTCCGGCTGGCCGGGGCCGTGCCGAGGCTGGTCCCCCTGGTGCCCGGCGGGGAGGGGTGGCGCCTGGACCTCGAGGCGCTGGCCGCCGCCGCGGGGCCGCGGACCCGGGCGGTGTTCGTGATGAACCCCTCGCTCCCCAGCGGCTGCGTGCTCAACGAGGAAGAGTGGGAGGCTGTCGCCGCGCTGTGCCGGGACCGCGACCTGTGGCTGGTCTACGCGCACCTGTGGGAGGGCATCGTGTTCGACGACCTTCCGATCCTCCATCCGGCCGCCGGGCCCGACATCCGTGACCGGCTGATCATCGCTGGCTCCACGGTGTGCGAGCACCGCACGATCGGCTGGCGGGTGGGGTGGACCGTGGCCCCCGAGGCCTTGCACGACGA
>DASWKD010000128.1:0-2596 GCA_036396815.1 Actinomycetota bacterium
CAACGCCGCGGGCACCAGGGCGTACACCGCGTCGATCTCCCACAGCGACATCCTGGACACCACGGACCCCCGGAGCCCGGTCCTGATCAGCACGATCCACGACCCGGCAATCAACATCCACCACGACGCCCAGGCCACGCCGGACGGCCGGACGCTGATCATCGGCGACGAGCTGGCCGGCGCGGCGGCGGGCCCCCAGTGCCCCGGTGGCGGCCTCCACTTCTACGACATCACCGACGAGGCCTCGCCCCAGAAGACCGGCGTCTTCTTCGCCCACGTCACCCGGTCCCTGACCAACCTGTGCACGGCGCACGTGTTCCGGATCGAGCCGGACGGAAAGAGCCTGGTCATCGGCTGGTACAACGGCGGGACCCGGGTGGTGGACATCTCCGACCCCACCGGGATCGGACCGGCCGAGATCGGGTACATGGTGCCGTCCGGGCTGGGAGGCAACGCGGCCGTGGCCAACTCGTGGGCCTCCAAGCAGTACAAGGGGTACATCTACTCGAACGACCGGGCCCGCGGCCTGGACATCATGCAGTGGCGGCCTCCGGACGAGCCGGTGGAGGGCTCGCAGGGAGTCCTGGCCGTGGTCGACACCGGCATCAACCCCTACCACCAGGTGTTCCGGTGGGACGACCCCCAGGCGTACGAGCATCCCTCGACCTACATCCCGGGCTACCCGGAGGACGCGGTGTCCCTGCCCATCACCCTGGATGAGCCGAACCTCGCCGCCGCGGTTCAGAAGGACTGCGACCTGTGGAAGTCGGTCCAGACCGGGAAGCTGTACTGGTTCCCGGGCACCAAGATCGTGGGCGGGGTGAGCTTCGACGCGGGGGGCTCGCACGGGAGCTGCTCCAGCGCCCAGATCCTGGACAGCGGCGGCCACGGGACCATGACGGCCTCCCGGGCCACCGCCACCGAGTACGGCGCGTGCAAGGAGTGCTACGTGGTGGCCGTGCAGTTCCCCACGTCGATCCCGATCATCACGCCGGGCTCCTCGACCCAGCCGGCCGTGAACGCCATCACCTGGGCGGCGGACAACGCATCGTGGATCGACGGGCAGACCAACTCCTGGGGGCCGTTCGCCCCGGCGTGGGACCCCACCGGCGCGGCCGGGCTCCTGACGGCCAACCCCCAGCTCGTCCGGGCCGTGGAGGAGGTGTCGTCCACCCACGCCGCGTTCTGGGCCTCCGGCAACGGCGCCGCCTTCCGGGGCGGCGTGGCCGGGCATCCGACCCTGCTGGCGCCTCACATGACGCCATCGGCGCTCATGGTGGGTGGGATGGACTCCGGCTACATCAACACGTGGCCCGGCTTCCCGCCCCACGTGGTGTCCGACTCCTGCGACTCCTGGGCCGCTCACCACACCAGCACCACCACCTCCGCCGAGAACGTGGGCGGCGGAACCTCCGGAGCGACGCCGTTCGCGGCCGGAGGGGCGGTGCGCATCCTGATGGAGGCGCGCCGGATCCTGGGCGACCAGGAGACGGGCGTCGGGACCAGTGGCGTGGTGGCCCAGGCCGCTCCGGGCGTGGAGACGCCGGCGTCCGGCCCGCTCACCGACGGGCAGCTCACCCTCCAGGAGTGGAAGGACGTCACCTTCAAGACGGCCAGCTCTCGCCCGGTCCGGGAGTTCGAGGACGGGAGCGTGTGCGACCAGCCCCTGGACGCGCCCTACAACACGACCCCGGTGAAGTGGGCCAGCGTCCACCGCCAGGTCCCCGCGTTCCTGTACCTGGGGTACGGGGCCGTGGACCGGGGGTCGATGCAGCAGGCCTTCCGGGTCCTGCGGGGCCAGGAGGACATGCCGGACCGGACGGTCGAAGACGCGTATTTCGCCGCGGACCGCCAGGCCCGGACGGTCACCTACGAGGTGTGGAGCCGGCCCTAGGCCGACTCCACCCGTGGGGCGGTTGCCGTAGGCCGAACGGGCGACTTTACCCTGGTCACTTCCTGCGCTTCCCTTGATCCGTGGGCGTCGTTCGACTTCCGCAGACCATCGAGCTCGACCTCCCCGAGGCCGACCGTACGGTTTATGCCGCTCTGGCGGAGCTGTGGAAGGCCCTGCAGGAGGCCATGCTGGAGAACAGCAAGGGCCGGATCATGTCGCCCGAGGGCGACGCCATCCTGTTCGACCCGGTGGCCGAGTACCTGTCGATCGTGGTCATCCCCCAGCTCGCCGAGCAGGCCGATGGCGGGCCGGACGTGATCAGGCCCCGCCTCCGGGTGGACGCCGAGACCATGATCGCCGCGGTCAGCGACCTGTCCTGGCACGACCAGTGGCTCCGGGGCGAGGGGATGCTGGGAGCCCTGGGCCTGAACGTGCCGGCGGACGACGTCATGGAGCTCCGGTCCAGGGTGATCCGCTCCATGGTGGAACAGCTGGCCCCCGTGGCCGGGTGGCCACTCGACTCGCCACCCGACACCGTCCCGGCGTAACCCGGGACCGAGCCGCCGCCCGGAAGCCGATGGCATGATGGGCTGATGGCACTCCCGTTCTCGCCGCCGCTCTCACCGATGCTGGCCCGGGCCCAGGACGCCATCCCCGAGGGCGACGGGTGGCGGTACGAGCCCAAGTGGGACGGGTTCCGGG
>DASWKD010000129.1:0-2876 GCA_036396815.1 Actinomycetota bacterium
CGTAGAAGTACATGTCGAGGTCGTACAGGCCGCCCGTCTGGTCGTCGATCGACCGTGCCGTGATGGTGTGGGCGCCGTCGGCCACGCTGGCCGGCACCGGGGCCAGCCAGCCGTCCACGCCGTTCGAGCGCGGCGAGTACTGGCACTCCGTCTCGAACTCGGTCTTGGTGACGCCCACGCCGGCAAAGAAGCTCGCGGGGTGGCCGCCGTGGATGGTGCCCCGGGCCAGGTAGCCCGGGCCCATGCTGGGCACGTAGAAGACATCGAACCCGCGGTTGATGTCGTTGGCGAACACGTAGCCGGGGTGCCGGTCCCACATCTTGGCCGCCCAGGTGTTCGCTCCGGGCATCTTCATCCGGCCGATCGTCCGGGCGCCGACCCTGGACGTGGTCCCCACGCCCCACTGGCTGACGCCGCGGATGCTGGAGTAGTCGATCACGTGCACGCCGTCGTTGTACCAGGCGATGGCCATCGTGTAGCCGTCCGGGTTGATCCGGAACACGTGCGAGGTGGAGACGTGGACCGCGGCGTTGTCCTCGCAGGACGCGACCACGCAGTCGTTCCCGATGGTCCCCACCTTCACGGGGACGGCCTCGTTCCGGATGTCGTACACGTGCACCGGACCGCCGGAAGACACCGGGCCGGCCGCCCCGCCGCCCAGCTCGTCGGAGACCAGCAGGAAGTCACCGTCGGGCGTGGGGTCGGACTGGTGCGAGATCGAGATCCCCTCGTTGGCGATCGTGGCGATCACCGTGGGCGCCCGCGGGTCCTCGGTGTTCAGGATGTACGTGGCGGTCACGGCCGCCGCGTACGCCCGGCTGCCGTCCGCATTGAACGTGATGTCGTGCGGAGAGTGGACCAGGTGCTTGAAGTCGGTGACCAGCACCGGGTTGGCCGGGTCGGCCAGGTCCCAGATGGGGACGTTGCCCAGGCCCGCGCTGGCCAGGTCGGAGTCCGACAGGTACACGTACCGCCCGCCGGGGTGGAACGTGTGGTTGTGCGAGCCTCGGGCGTAGGTCAGCCGGCTCAGGTACGTCGGGTTCCGGGGGTCCGAGAAGTCCAGGACCGCGGTCCCCTGGAAGGTCTGGTTGCCGGAGCCGTCGGGCTTCGCGCAGGAGCCGCTGCCGTCCGCGGCCACCAGCAGCAGGTCGCCGTAGATCTGGATGTCGTTCTGGCTGATGTTGCACGGGGTGTTCTTCACGTGCACCGGGGCGGCCGGGTTGGTGACGTCGATGATCCGGCCGAACTGCCCGTACCCGCCCAGGATGGCGAAGTCGCGGACCTCGGTCTGGAAGACCTTGTTGCCCTCGGCATCCCGGGCGCAGCCCTCGGGATCGTTCTGGTCAACCACGCACACCGGATCGCCGGTGGCGCCCTCGGACAGCTTGACCACCTCGCGGCTGGCGAACTCGATGTCCGAGCCGCTCCAGTTGAGGTTGTCGCCGATGTTGGCCACGAACTGGATGTCGCCGACCTGCTCGATCCCCGGGGTGCCGGGGCCGGTGTGCTCTGGCACGCCCAGGTCGGGGGCGCCGGCCCCGGCCACGGCGTACTGGCCCGCCAGGACCGCCATCGTGGTCCAGAAGATCACGTACCTGATGCCTCGCATTCGCCTCTCCCTTCGAGGTCGTCGGTCCATGTCGGGCGCGGGCGGTCCCTCTGAGGACTGGATACGCCGCCGGGGCGGTCAAACCCTTTGTGCACGTGCACAAAGACGGGCGGGAAGCTTTGGGCCCGACGACCCCCACGGAGGAACCTGATCCGGATCGCGGCCTTACAGCAGACCCTGGGAGGTGGCCGGAGTGGCCATCGGCCAGGGGACGCTCCATCCCTTGATCCGGGGGCCGAACCCCCCATCCTCGACCAGGACCGTCAGCTCAACCTGGAGCCGGTGGGGCCTGGTGAGCGAGGGGTCGCCCGCCGCGTACGACTGCACGAAGGAGCAGCCCGGCGTGCCCGGCACCTGCAGGTGGGCCAGGCGCTGGCCCCCCGCGGCCACCGAGTCGGTCGAGCACTGGAAGGCGGACCCCAGGTCCGCCCACGTGCCCGAGCCCAGGTACTGCTGGAACCGATAGGTCAGGTCCACCCGGAAGCTCATGGGGAAGCTCGGGCTCCAGCAGTTGGCCGTGAAGGAGGCGGTGTCGGCGCCACCGAGGGACGGCTGGGCGGATCCCGAGCCGGCTCCATGGAACCCTGGCGGGAACAGCGTGTCGAAGGGAACGAACGTGCACAGGATGTTCCTGGCCACGGTGACGTTCGACCAGTACTGGTTGCGGTTGTCGTCCATGGACGAGCCCACGGACTTGGCGTAATCGCTGGGCCCGCCCCCGGCACCGGCGGCCACCTGCGGGGCCGTCAGCATCATCGCCAGCGCGGACATGATCGCGGTCATGCGGGTCATCCGGCTCATGCGGCTTCACTCCCTCATGTTCGATGAACGGGCACCTGTCCCTCGAACCAGAGCATTCGACCCCCGGGCCGCCGTCTCCTTTGTGCACGTGCACAAAGACGGCCGCTTCGGAAGGTTGTTCTGTCCGGACACATGTGGGACAGAACGTTCCGGACACATGTGGGACACCCCCTGAGGTCTGAGAGAGCCTGCTTCCAGGGCGGCCAGAGCCGGCTGGGAGGTGGGGATGAGCCTGAGGGCGGTGAGCGTTGTGGAGCTGCGGGAGCAGGTCCTGAAGGAAGCAGCAGCGGGCAGGGAGTCAGTCGAGGAGATCTGCCGGCGGTGGAGGATCGGGACCACGACCTTCTACCGGTGGAAGGCACGCCTCGAGGCACGGGGGGCTCAAGGCCTGGAGGACCTTCCCAGGCGCCCGTTCCGCTCCCCGGCCCAGATCCCCTACGAGCTCGAGGACGCGATCTGCAGGATG
>DASWKD010000130.1:0-2193 GCA_036396815.1 Actinomycetota bacterium
GCCCGGGGGGGGGGGGGGGGGGGGGGGTACCGGCGTGGGCGTGAAGTGCCTCCACGCCCACTACGCGAACCACCTGGCGGGCGGGCCGGACCCCGTGGGGGCCTCGGTGGCCGAACGGGTGGAGCCGGTCCACCCGGAGGAAGCTCCGGGCCGGGTGGCGGCGGTGGATCTCGGCACGAACTCCATCCGGCTCCTGGTGGCCTCCGGCCGAAGGGATGCCTCCGGCCGGACGAACGGCAGTCTGGACGAGTTCGCCAGGGACATGGTCATCACCCGGATCGGGCAGGGCGTGGAGCGAACCGGGCGGATCGACCCCGAGGCGCTGGCCCGGACGGTCGGCGTCCTGGCCCGGTACTGCCGGCGGGCCAGGGCCCTGCACGCCGGTCGGATCCGGGTCGCGGCCACGGCCGCGGTTCGGGAGGCCTCGAACCGGGAGGAGCTGGAGGCGGCGGTCCGGGAGCACGCCGGTTCCGAGCTCCAGGTCATCGGGGGCGAGAGGGAGGCGGGCCTCTCCTTCCTCGGGGCCACCCGCGGCCTGGACGCGCCCGCCCCGTTCCTGATCCTCGACATCGGGGGCGGCTCCACGGAGCTCGTGATGGGGACGGACCGGCCGGACGCCGCCACCTCGACCCCGATGGGAAGCGTGTGGCTGACCGAGCAGCTGGTCCGGTCCGACCCGCCGTCGGAGGAGGACCTGGCCGCCGCGCGGAGGGCGGTGGCCGGGATCCTCGACGAGGCGTCGCGGATCGTCCCGGTCCGCGACGCCCGGACCTTCGTGGCCGTGGCCGGGACCGCCACGACCGTGCAGGCCATCTCGCTCGGGCTCACCTTCTACGACCCGGAGGCCATCCACCGCACGTGGCTCTCGGTCGCTGAGGCCGAACGGGTCCTTGGAGGCCTGGCTCGGATGACGAACCCGGAGCGGGCCGCGATTCCGGTGATGGCGCCCGGCCGGGGCGATGTGATCGTGGCCGGCGCCATCATCCTGGTCGAGGCGATGCGCCGGTTCGGGTTCGACCGGGCCCTGGTGTCGGAGGCCGACATCCTGGACGGGTTGGCCCTCGAGATGCTCGAGACCCTGTAACCTCTCGCGCCGTGCCCAGGAGTACGCGCCACCGCCAGCTCGCAAGGCTCGCCGCCCGCCGCCAGGTGGAGAAGCGCCGGCGGCAGCGCCAGCGAACCGCCGCCACCGCCGTGGCCACGGTTGTGGCCCTGGTCGGTGGCCTCGTGGTGTTCGTGGCCTTCACCGGCGGGGATCCGGGCCCGGGAGCCACCGGCACACCGACGCCCTCGGTCAGCCCGACCCCAACAGCGTCGCCGGGGGAGGAGACCGGGACCGTGGACCCGTCGCCGGGGCCGAACGCTGTGGCGTGCGGCGCGGACGACCCGCCCGGCGCCGAGGAGCCGAAGCCCCAGTTCGCCGGGCCGCCCCCCATGGAGATCGACCGGAAGAAGACCTACACAGCCACCATCGATACGTCGTGCGGCCCGATCGTGGTCCGGCTCCTGGCGGACCGGGCGCCCAAGACGGTGAACAGCTTCGTGTTCCTGGCCGAGAAGGGGTACTTCGACGGGATCCGGTTCCACCGGATCGCCACGGACATCGACGTGATCCAGGGGGGCGATCCCACCGGATCGGGGAGCGGAGGGCCGGGGTACTCGATACCCGACGAGCTGACCGGGGAGGAGAGCTACGGGCCGGGCGTCCTGGCCATGGCCAACGCCGGCCCGGGCACCGGGGGGAGTCAGTTCTTCGTGATCTATGGCAAGGACGGCCACGACCTGGACGCCCAGCCCAACTACACGATCTTCGGAGAGGTGGTCGAGGGACTGGACGTGGCCAGGCGGATCGCGTCGATCCCGATACAGGACCCCACCGCCGGCCTTTCCGGCCAGCAGCCCACGAAGGCCATCTACATCGAGAAGGTCACCATCGCCGTCTCGAAGCGCGCCTAGAATCGACTGCGCCCGGGTGCCGGAACGGCAGACGGAGGCGTCCTAAACACGCCGGCCCGAAAGGGCATGTGGGTTCGAATCCCACCCCGGGCACGGGTGTGATGTCTCGGGACATCGTGCACACGTGTCCCGGGACATCGTTCCACGTTCACCGCTGGCCGTGCGGCTGGTAGTCCCGAGTCGGGTCCAGGGTGAGCTGCCGCAGCAGCTCACCGTCTTCCGTGACGACCCGCACGT
>DASWKD010000131.1:0-1946 GCA_036396815.1 Actinomycetota bacterium
GGACCGCGACCTGTCGGTGGACATCGCCGCGGCCACCGAGATGGTCCGCGACCGTGATGTGGTGGCCGCCGTCCGGGCCGCCGCCGGGCCCCTCCTATGAACGCGTATCAGACCCCCTCCCTATACTTGTCCCATGGAGGCCCAGACCTGGACCGTGATCGCCATCCTGGGGACCTTCGCCCTGGGCGTCTTCCTCTCCGGTCACTCCCAGCGCCTCGCGGTGACCGGCCGGATGGCCTCCCTGGAACAGCGGATGGGCGGCCTCGAGACCCGGGTCGGGGCTCTCGAGAACCGCGTGGAGCGCCTAGAAACAAGGGTGGGCGGGCTCGAGGCCAAGGTGGATACGCAGGGGATGCAGATCGCGGCCCTGACCGCGGCCGTCCAGGAGCAGGGCAGGCAGATCGCCGTCCTCACCGCGGCCGTCCAGGAGCAGGGAGAGCTGATCCGGGAGCAGGGAGAGCTGATCCGGGAGCTGGTGCTGCGGATGGACGCCCACGAGTCCAGCCACGCCACCTGAGCCCATGACCGGCCGGAAGATCCGGGCGCCGCGGGGCACGGAGATCAGCTGCAAGGGCTGGCCGCAAGAGGCCGCGCTGCGAATGCTGATGAACAACCTCGATCCCGACGTGGCCGAGCATCCAGACGACCTGATCGTGTACGGCGGAACCGGACGGGCGGCCCGGTCCTGGGAGGCGTTCGACGCGATCGTCCGCACGCTCCGCGACCTCGGGGACGACGAGACGCTCCTGGTGCAGTCGGGGAAGCCGGTCGGCGTGTTCCGGACCCAGCCGTCGGCCCCTCGGGTCCTGATCTCGAACGCGATGCTCGTCCCCCACTGGGCCACGTGGGAGACGTTCAACGAGCTGGAGCGCAAGGGCCTGACGATGTTCGGGCAGATGACGGCGGGCTCGTGGATCTACATCGGCACGCAGGGGATCCTCCAGGGCACGTACGAAACCCTGGCCGAGCTGGCCGCCCAGCGGTTCGACGGCACGCTGAAGGGCCGCATCACCCTGACCGCCGGCCTGGGAGGGATGGGCGGGGCCCAGCCCCTGGCCGTGACCATGAACGAGGGCGTGGCCCTGTGTGTGGAGGTGGACCCGTCGCGTATCCAGCGCCGCCTGGAGACGCGGTACCTGGACCGGTCGACCGAGGACCTGGAGGAGGCCGTCCGGTGGGCCGAGGAGGCCCGGGACGCCGGGGAGGCGGTCTCGATCGGGGTGGTGGGCAACGCGGCCGAGGTGTTCCCGGCCCTCCTGGACCGGGGCTTCGCGGCCGACGTGGTCACCGACCAGACCTCGGCCCACGATCCGCTGGAGGGCTACGTCCCGGCGGGGCTGTCGCTGGACGAGGCCGCGGAGCTGCGGGCCTCGGAGCCCGAGGAGTACCGCAAGCGCTCGTACGCCTCGATGGCCGAGCACTGCGCGGCGATGGTCAGCTTCCTGGACGCGGGCGCGGTGACCTTCGATTACGGCAACAACCTGAGGGCCGGCGCGGAGAAAGGAGGCTTCGACCGGGCCTTCGCCTACCCGGGGTTCGTCCCCGCGTTCGTCCGCCCGATGTTCTGCGAGGGCAAGGGCCCGTTCCGGTGGGCGGCGCTGTCCGGAGACCCGGCCGACATCGCGGTCACGGACCGGGCCATCGCCGAGCTGTTCCCCCAGGACGAGCGCCTGCACCGGTGGCTGCGGATGGCTGCCGAGCGCGTGGCCTTCCAGGGCCTCCCCGCCCGGATCTGCTGGCTGGGGTACGGCGAGCGGCACCGGGCCGGTCTGCGGTTCAACGAGCTGGTGGCCTCCGGCGCGGTCACGGCGCCCATCGTGATCGGACGGGACCACCTGGACAGCGGCAGCGTGGCCTCGCCGTACCGGGAGACCGAGGACATGAAGGATGGCTCCGACGCCATCGCCGACTGGCCCATCCTCAACGCACTGGTCAACACCGCCTGC
>DASWKD010000132.1:0-2548 GCA_036396815.1 Actinomycetota bacterium
ACCCGGGGCTGTACCCGGTGGCGTTCCGGAGGTTCGTCGACCTCCTCCGGGAGGAAGGCGCAGACAACGTGGCCACGGTCTGGTGCTACGAGCCGAACGCCCCCGACGACTTCGACGCGGTCGGGCCCGACGGCCAGCCGCTGTGGTACCCGGGGGACGAGTACGTGGACTGGTTCGGCATCGACCTGTTCAACCACGGCCACTTCACCGTGGAAGAGGACCGCGAGGACGAGCCGGGCCCCTACCAGAACACCCTGCGCTTCCTGGACATGGCTCGGGAGCGGGGCAAGCCGGTCTTCCTGTCCGAGCTCTCTGCCGTCGACGCCCACATCACCGCCGATGCGGAGGACCCGGGCTTCGCCGACGGGCAGGCCGACTGGGCGCTGTGGTTCGAGCCCTTCTTCTCGTTCCTCGAGGCCCACCCCGAGATCAAGGGCTTCAACTACATGAGCCAGGACTACCGGGGGACGCAGTACGAGGAGTTCGACTGGGGGAACGCCCGGATCCAGGACAACAGCTACGTGCTGGGACGATGGCTCGAGGAGGTCCGCGACGACCGCTTCATCCATGCCACCAAGGACCTGAGCAGGCCCACGTCTACCTTCGATCCGCCGCCCCCGGCGATGTCCGGCCTGGCCGGGTCCGCCCTGACCGGAACGGCCACCGACGATCTGACGGGCGTGGACCGGGTGTTCGTCACCTACACCAACGCGGTGACCGGTGCGGTCACGGAGGTGGAAGCAACCGTGACCTGCGACGCCGCGCGCCTGACGTGTGCGTTCGAGGCCGGCCCTCCGGACCCGGGCCTCTGGGGAGCGAACGCACGAGCTCGGGACCGGGCCGGGAACATCGAGTCACCCGGGCCGGCCCTGTCCGGCGTCATCGTCCTCCCCTGAGCGCCCCGTCGTGGCTCTGTCGTGGACCGACGGAGCGATCGGCCTGCTGGTCGAACGGGCTGCCCTCCGGGTCTATTCTGGGTGCACGTGCGGGTGGCCTCTCCGGCGCCGGGCCCGGCCCGTGGCCCCGCCCCCGCCGCCGAGGGAGATCATCACGCCCAGGAAGAACCCGGCGTCGTACCAGTTCCCGCTGTTGGCCACCTCGTAGATGCTGACGTTGTCGGTGAACAGCGAGATGACGAAGGTGAAGAAGATGATGAGCCCGTGCCACAGGCCGAGCAGGAAGCCGGCGGGCGGCTGGCCGGTGCCGAGGGCAGGGTTCGGGTCCGCGGCGCACGAGGAGAGCGCGAGCAGGACGCCGACCAGCAGGCAAGGGGCCAGGATGGGGCGGATCCGTCGGCGATCGAGGGGGCCCACCCCGCCAGCGTAGCAGGGGGTCAGGCGCCCAGGCAACGCCGCTTACTGCTTCAGGACGTCAGCGTGAACGGCACCGTGCTCGTGGCCGAGGGTTTGCCGCCCTGCAGCGCCCGCGCATAGAGGGTCCGGCTCCCGAGCGACAGCGACGCGGTGGGGACCGAGGCCGTGAACGTCCCGGCCCCCAGGTCCACCGTGGCGGCGATGGGCGACCCGCTGAAGCTCGGGTTGTCCACCGTGAGCTGGACCCGGCGGTCGAAGCTCGCCGTGTAGGTGGGCACGGACACGAACGTCGGCGGGTTATCGAGCTCCGCGAACGTGTGGACCACGCTCTGGCCCTGCTGGGACAGGTGGATCACCCGGTGCCACACCAGGTCCACCTGGACCGTGGACACGTCCACCTTGTCCAGGCTGGCCGGCACGTCGAGGTTGATGGTGAACGAGTGCGTGGATCCAGCGAACGGCCCGCTGTCGAAGGACTGGGTCAGCGCGGTCGTCCCCAGCCGGACCACCACGTCCAGCGTCACCCAGTTCCCGGGCGAACCCACGGGGTTGCCGGTGAAGCTGAGGGCCCGGCTGGTGATGTTCACGGCCCCGGTGATGTTGCGGGAGGCGTCGATGGTCAGGGGCAGACCCACCTCGGCGGAGTCGGCCGGCCAGTCCCGCGTGAAGCTCGTCCCGATCAGGGTGGTGTGCGCCCCGGTCGACTGGCAGCTGTTCCCGGCGTCGGGCCCGTCCGTCTCCGAGAGGTACCGGCGGCCGCAGTTGTTGCCATCCAGGGCCTCGTACCGGAGGTACAGGGGCGTGGTGGAGGCCTCGGGCTCGGTGAATCCGACGGTTCCCGAGGCCGTGAACGGCCCGGCGGCCTTGCTGATGGTGGCCCCGCTGGTGGGCGCAGTCACCGTGAGCGATGGCGCGGGCGCGGCCCGGCTGGCATCGGCGATCAGGATCAGGAGCAGGGCGGCCGCGGGTGCGGCTCGGCGTGCGGTGCGGAGCAGGGTCATCATCGGCCTCCTGTGGTGGGCGCTCCATAGGGTTTCGACGCGCCGGCTCCGGATACCTGCCCCAGGCTTTGTGCAGGTGCACAGACCTTCCCCAGCGTTCGGGCAGGCGCCGGATCCCGTTCACCGCCCGTTCCATCCCGTGGCGTAGGTTCCGAGCGGTTCCGGGCAGGCCGGGCCCGCGAGGATAGGAGGAGAAGGATGAAGGAGCACGGGATAGGAAGACGGAGTCCCCGG
>DASWKD010000133.1:0-1986 GCA_036396815.1 Actinomycetota bacterium
GGGCCGGCCTCTCTCCTCTCGGTTGGCGGAAGCCCATGTTACCGCACCGCCTGGTCTCCTCCCCGGGCTAGGTGTGATCGAGGAGGGCCTGGATGGTCCGGGAGAGGTCGTCGGGGCGGAACGGCTTCGTCACGTAGGCCCGGGCGCCCAGACCCTGGGCCCGGTCAGCCGACCCGGGACTGGCGTGGGCCGAGAGCACCACCACCGGGAGATCCCGGAGCTGGGGGTCCTGGCGGAGGGACCGAAGGACCTCCCACCCGTCGATGCCCGGAAGGCGTATGTCCAGGACCAGGAGGTCGGGCCGGTCGCTCCGCAGGGCGGTCAGCGCCTCCTCGCCGCTTTCCACGCTGACCACCTGGAACCCGGCAAGCTGGAGGTTGACCCGGACCGTCAGCAGGATGTCCGGCTCGTCGTCCACGACCATGATCGTACGGCTCATCGGACGACCTCCATCGTCAGGCTGAACGCGGCTCCCCGGGGCTCACCCCGATGGTACGCCAGGCGGCCTCCGAAGCTCTCCGCGAGCCGTTTGGAGATGGCCAGGCCCAGACCCGAGCCGGGGGTCGCCGCCTGAGCCGGCCCCCGGGTGAATGGGTCGAACAGCGAGGGGACCAGGTCCGGGTGCACGCCGGGGCCGTCGTCGCGAACCTCCAAGGTCGCCGATCCGTCCTGCGCCCGTATCCTGATGGTCACCTCGGGGCCGCCGTAGCGATAAGCGTTCGTGAGCAGGTTGGTGAGGACCTGCTCCAGGCGGACCGGCTCGGCCCGCACGTTGACGTCGGGCCCGGGCTCCACCGTCAGCCGGGCGGCCGGCGGGGGCGGCGCCGCCTCCAGGGCCGCCGCCACAGCCTCTCGCAGTTCCACCCCCCGGGTGGTCACCCGGTTGTCGCTCCCGATCTTCGACAGATCGAGCAGGTTCTGGATAAGCACCCGGGCTCGCTCGCCCTGCCTGCCGATGGCTTCCAGGACCTCCCCCGTGGTGTCTGGGGGCAGATCCTCCCACCGCCTGGCAAGCGTGTCGGCCAGCCCGGCGATAGCCGTCAGCGGCGTGCGCATCTCGTGCGAGGCGTTGGCGATGAACTGCCGCTCCTGGGCGAACAGCGCGGCACGCTCCAGGGCCAGGTCGGCCAGACCGCCCAGCGCCCGGACCAGGCCCAGCTCTTCGCCGCCGAAGAACGGAGCCCACGGGCTGGCCCATACCAGGAGCACACCCCCCTCCAAGCGGGTCCTGATCAGCCCGGGCAGCACTTCCACCGGCGCGCTCCCCCGGCGACCGTGGCCACGGCCGAAGGCTTCCGCCACGTCGGTCTCCATCGTGGCGGGGTCCTTCCCGTGAGAGGCCACCACCTCCCCGGCCTGATCCACCAGAGCGGCGGCCCGCCCGCCCACCAGTGCGGACACGTGCGGAAGGAGGATGCCGGTGACTTCCTGGGCCGTGGTGGCCCGCATGAGCTCGGTGGTGGCCTCCCGCATCAGGTTGGTCTCCGGGGTCCGCCACATCATCCGCAGGGGCCGGGGAGGAGCGAAGCCCAGGAGGAAGAGACCTGCGGCCACCACACCCATGGTCTGCGTCGTGGTCCTGCCCCAGCCGGCGGGAACGAACCCGGAGATGATCACAGCGATGGCCATGCCGGCCGCGGCCACGCTGAGCAGACGAACGCGGCGGCGGACCACCGTGGCCTCTCCCCGGCCGGCCCGCCACAGACGGGCGCTGACGAAGACCAGGAGGACCGTCCACTGGACGAGGACCAGGCCGGTGTAGGCCAGCAGGGATCCGGGCCGGGGGGCGCCCGGCGGCGGGAAGGCCGGCAGGAACGGGGCCAGACCCGCGGCCAGGGCTGTCAGCCCCGCGCTGACCACGCGCAGGGGCCGGCTCACGGGGGCGAAGGCGGCCGCGAACCGGTACAGCGGGTACGGGAACAGGACGATGAGGACGATCAGGAGCGCGACCGCCGTTCGAGGAGCCTGGCCCGGCTCCTGGGGGAG
>DASWKD010000134.1:0-5029 GCA_036396815.1 Actinomycetota bacterium
TCCTCGATCTTGGTGGATCGCGCTCCCCGCCCGTACCCGCCCTGGCGGCGGCGGAGGTGACCGTCCACCGCATCGCCATCCACGGCCAGTCCGGCGGGGAGGCCCTCCACGATGACCACCAGCTCGGGGCCGTGCGACTCGCCGGCGGTGAGGAAACGCAGGCTCACGCCGGCACCCCCGCGTGGTCGAGCGCACGGGCCGCGGCCCGGCGCATCACCTCGACCGGGGCGGGCCGCCCGGTCCACAGCTCGAAGGAACGGGCCCCCTGCTCGACCAGCATGGCCACGCCCTCCACGGTGCGGCACCCCGCGGCCGCGGCCCGGGCCAGCAGGGGCGTGGGCCCGGCCCGGGTGACCAGGTCGAACACGGTCAACGACGGATGCAGGGGCACCGCGTCGGGGAGCGGCGAGGCCTGCGGGTGGCCGGCCCCGCCCAGCGGCGTGGCGTTGACCAGGAGGCCGGCCCGGGCCACCGCGGCGGGCACGGCGGCCTCGTCGATGGCTCGCACGCTGAGGTCCCGGGCCAGTCGGGCCGCGCTGGCGGCGGTGCGGCCGGTGATGAGCACCGCGGAGCCCGCGCCGGCCAGGGCGGCGGCCACGGCCCGGGCCGCCCCGCCGGTGCCCAGGATGACGGCCCGCGGCGGCGTCGGTTCGATGCCGGCCGCGCCCAGGGCGGCCAGGAACCCGGCGCCGTCCGTGGAATGCCCGACGGCCCGTTCCCCGTGGAGGACAACGGTGTTCACGGACCCGGCCGCGCCGGCCACGGGATCCACCTCGTCCAGGAGGGGGACGATGGCCTCCTTGAGCGGTGTGGTCACGTTCAGGCCGGTGTACCGCCGGAGGAGGCCGGGAAGCTCGTCGCTGAGCGCGTCCCGGGCCACCCGGATGGCCGTGTAGTCGTGGGACAGGCCCAGGGCCCGGAACGCGGCGCGGTGCATGGCCGGCGACGGGCTGGCCTGCACCGGGTCCCCGATCAGCGCGAACGTGGTCACGTCAGCGACCTCACCGCGTCCAGGAAGCCGGGGAACGAGTCCGCGGCGCGGTCGATCCCCTGGACCTCCACCCGTCCGTCGGCCACCAGGCCGGCCACGGCGAAGGTCATGGCCAGCCGGTGGTCACCAAGGGCGTCCACCGCTGCTCCGCGCAGGGGCGTCGGGCCGGTGATGGTCACCCCGTCGCGGGCCTCCTCGATCTTCGCGCCCAGGGCCCGGAGCCCGGCCGTGAGCCCGGCGATGCGGTCGCTCTCCTTGACCCGGAGCTCCGCCGCCCCCCGGATGGCGGTGACGCCTTCGGCCTGGGTGGCCACCAGGGCCAGGAGCGGAAGCTCGTCGATGGCACCGGCTGCGTCCTCCCGTCCCACGGTGATGGCCCGGAGTGGGGTGTGCCGGACACGGATCGTCCCGGCCGGCTCGGGGCCGGCCCCGGCCTCCACATGCACCTCTGCGGGAGCGCCCATCCGGCTAAGCGTTCGGATGAATCCGAGGCGGGTGGGGTTCACGCCCACGTCGCAGATCCTCACGTCCGAGCCAGGCAGGATGGCCGCGGCGGCCAGGAGGAACGCCGCCGACGAGGGGTCGCCGGGGATCCGGAGCTCGAAGGGCGGGGGGTCGAACGGGGCGACGGTGAGGCCGTGGATGTCCCGCCGGATGGGGGCCCCGAGCCAGGTCAGGAGGCGCTCGGTGTGGTCCCGTGTGGGCAGGGGCTCCACCACCGTGGTCGTGCCGGCGGCGGACATGCCGGCCAGCAGGATGGCCGACTTCACCTGGGCGCTGGGGACGTCCATGTGCACGGTGGCCCCGCGGAGGTCCCGCCCCCGGATACGGATGGGGGGCCGTCCTCCCGCAGCGGTCCGCACGTCGGCCCCCAGGGCGGCCAGCGGTCCGGCCACCCGGTCCATGGGCCGGGCCAGGAGCTGGGGGTCGCCGGTCAGCGTGGCACGGAAGGGCCGCCCGGCCAGAGCGCCGGCCAGGAGCCGCATGGTGGTGGCCGACCTTCCGCAGTCGAGGGCTCCACCCGGAGCCTTCGGCCCCCCGCCTTCGATGCCCACCCCGTCCACGGTCGTCTCCACCATCACCCCCAGGGCCCGGAGGCACCGGAGCGTGGCCAGCGGGTCCCCTGCCGGGGGGAACCCGGCCAGGCGGCTCCGCCCGGAGGCAAGGGCGGCCACGATGGCCGCTCGATGGGCGATGGCCTTGTCGCCGGGGACGGCGATGGTCCCCCGAAGCGGGCGGCCGACGGCGGGGGCCTCCCTCATGGGATCAGCCGCTCCCGGGCGGCCCGGGCCGTGGTCAGCAGGTCGGCCAGGGCCTTCGGCCCCCCGGCCGCCGCCGCGGTGAGGCCTTCCAGGACTTCGATCAGCTCCCCGGCCGCGGCGTGGACCTGATCCGCGTTGGCCGTGAGGAAGGAGGCGGTCAGCGCCGGGTCGGAGGCCGCCAGGCGGGTGGCCCCGGACAGGCCGGGACCGGCCACCGCCACCTCCTGGTCACCGGCCACCACGGCCAGGGCCGCGGCCAGCAGGTGGGGCAGGTGGCTGGTCCGGGCCACCACACGGTCGTGGACCGCGCCGTCCATGTCCACGGCCTCCGCGCCCAGGGCCTCGACCAGGCGGTGGGCGGCCCGCATGGCGGGGGGGTCGTCGCGGACCGGACAGAGGACGAACGGCGCGCCCTTCAGGAGCTCGGGCCTGGCGCCGTCGGGGCCCGGGACTTCGGTACCGGTCATGGGATGGCCGCCCACGGCGTGCGCGCCCGAGGCCACGTGGTCGCGCATCGCCTCCACCACCAGCCGCTTGGCGCTCCCGGTGTCCACGACCAGGGTCGCCGGGTGGACCTCCGGGCCGTTCCGCTCCAGCCAGGCCACGATCCCGGGCACCGGCAGGGCCAGCAGGATGACCTGGGCCTCCAGGACCTCCGGGTCTGTCTCCAGGGCCCGCCGGCCGGCGCCCCGGGCCAGGCTGGCCTCCAGGCGGGCGGGGTTCAGGTCGGCCAGGCCCACCTCGGTCACCGCGCCCGAGTTGGACAGGGCCATGCCCAGCATCGTCCCCACCTGCCCGGCGCCCACGATGGCCACCCGTCCCAGGGTCTCGGTCATGCCACCCGCCTCCCGATGGCCCCGGCGATGGCCGTCACGCTGTCCATCAGCTCCGCGAATGCCGCCGGGGTCAGCGACTGGGCGCCGTCCGACAGCGCCTCGGCCGGGTTGGGGTGGACCTCCACCAGCAGGCCGTCGGCCCCGGCGGCCACCCCGGCCCGGGCCACGGCGGCCACCCAGTCGGCCCGCCCGGTGGCGTGGCTGGGATCGACGACCACCGGGAGCGAGGTCAGCGACTTGAGGACCGGCACCGCGTTGATGTCCAGGGTGAACCGGGTGGCGGTCTCGAACGTCCGGATGCCCCGCTCGCACACGGCCACGTCCTCGTTCCCGGAGGCCAGGACGTACTCGGCGGCCTGGAGAAGCTCGTCCACCGTGGAGCCCAGCCCCCGCTTGAGCAGGACCGGGCGGCCCGAGGTCCCCACCGACCGGAGGAGCATGAAGTTGGCCATGTTCCGCGAGCCCACCTGGAGCAGGTCCGCGTACTCGGCCACCACGCCCACGTCCTCCGGCGAGACCACCTCGGTGACCACGGCCATGTCCAGCTGGTCGGCGGTTTCCCGGAGCAGGCGGAGGCCCTTCTCGCCCAGCCCCTGGAAGCTGTACGGCGAGGTCCGGGGCTTGAACGCCCCGCCCCGGAGGATCCGCACCCCGGCCGCGGCCACGGCCCGGGCGGTCTCCTCCAGCTGCTCGCGGCTCTCCACCGCGCACGGCCCGGCCATCATCGAGACGCCCGGCCCGCCCAGCGTGATCCCCTTGCCGAAGTCGATGACCCGGTCCTCGGGATGGAAGTCCCGGCTGGCCAGCTTGAACGGGTGGAGGATGGGGACCACCCGCTCCACGCCGCCCAGGACCTCGAACACCTGTGGATCGACGGGTCGCTCGTCCCCGATGATGCCCACCACGGTCCGCTCGGCGCCCCGCGACGTGTGGGCCCGGAAGCCCAGTGCGTCGATCCGATCCAACAGGGCGTGCAGGTCTTGGTCGGTTGCGTCAGCCTTCATCACCACGACCATGGGTTCCTCCTTCGACGATGTCGGGACGGAGCGCCTCCGCGCCCCCGAGGTAGACGTGCTGGATCTGATCCTGGCGGCGTGCGGTGTTCCAGAGGGCGAGGACCCGGAGGCACCGGGGGAGCGAGGGTCCGCCGCCGTGCTCGCGGACGACCAGGAGGGGGACGTCATGCCAGCCTCCCGCCCGGGCCGCGGCGGCCGGGTTGGCGTCGGGCAGGTCGTCGGTCACCGTGAACACCACGGCGGCCATCTGGTCCGGCCGGCAGCCATTCGCCTCCTGGAGGGCGTCCAGGAGCCGGGCCGTGGCCTGGGCCACGCCGTCCTCCACGGTGATCGCGCCGCGGATCCCGCGACACGCCGTCTGCTCGCTCATCTCGCCTCCGTCCGGGCAAAAGGAAAAGGCGCGGAGTGTCCTCCACGCCTTCCGTGTGCCGTGTTGGGTTGCCTACCCGACGAACGCCACGGAGGAAGGCGCGGTGCACCGCGGATACGCGTACCCGCTCGCGGCCTTCCACCTGGCGAACATCGTGCCTGCATGGTGCGGCAGAGCGCCTCGGCCTGTCAACCCCCCTCATCCCACCGCCTCCCGCTCCGCGCCGTCGATGGCCCGCCGGAGGCCGGTCACGAAGCGACGGAGCCCGGCCGGGCCGCTCGCTTCGGCGGCCTCGATGGCCGCTGTGCCCACCACCACGCCGTCGGCGATGGCCGCGGCCTGCGCAGCGTGCTCGGGGGTGGCGATGCCGAACCCGGCGTACAGCGGCACGGCGCTCACCGCGCGGGTCCGGGCCACGAGGGGCGCCAGGTCCGGGCTGAGCACCGGCCGGGCCCCCGTGGTCCCGGTGACCGAGACCAGGTACAGCCAGCCGTCAGTGCGCTCGGCGGCCAGGGAGATCCGGGCCGAGGTGGAGGTGGGGGCCACCAGGTGGA
>DASWKD010000135.1:0-3849 GCA_036396815.1 Actinomycetota bacterium
CAGGGCCTCGACCTGGATCGAGACCACGAACGACGTGGCCTTGCCCTCACGCCAGGACACCTCGATCATCCGGTCCGGCTCCCGGACCAGGGCCCGGGCGTTGGGGCACTCGGCGCGGTGGACGGAAACCCCGTGGCCGCGCGACACGAACCCCACGATCTGGTCTCCGGGGACGGGGGTACAGCACCGGGCCAGCTTGACCCACACGTCGGTGGACCCGGCCACCAGGACGCCCTGCCCGTCCCGCGGGGCCAGGCGGACCGGCCGCTTGGGGGCCGGCTCCTCCGGCTCCTCCTCCTCCTCGGCCGAGAGCTGCCGCTCCAGGCGGACCACCACGGACTGGGGCGACACGTGGCCCTCTCCGATGGCCACCAGCAGGGAGTCCAGGTCGCCGTAGTTCAGCTCCACGGCCACCCCGGCCAGGGTCTCCTCGGTGGTCAGGCGCTTCAGCGGGAGGCCCTGGCGGCGGAGCTCCCGCTGAAGGAGGTCGCGACCAGTCTCCATGGCGTCCTCGCGCCGCTCCCGGCTGAACCACTGCTTGATCTTGTTCCGGGCCCGGGGGCTCTTCACGATCTGGAGCCAGTCCCGGGTGGGCCCGGCGTCCTGGGCCTTGGAGGTGATCACGCTGACCGTGTCCCCGGTCTGGAGCTCGTAGTCGAGGGGGACGAGCTTCCCGTTGACCTTGGCCCCGATGCACCGGTGCCCCACCTCGGTGTGGATCGCGTAGGCGAAGTCCACCGGCGTGGCTCCCGCGGGGAGGCTGACCACGTCACCCTTCGGGGTGAAGGCGAAGACCTGGTTGGTGTACAGGTCGATCCGCAGGGACTCCATGAAGTCCTTGGGGTCGGTGGTCTCCTTCTGCCAATCGAGCATCTGGGCCAGCCAGGCCAGCTCGGCCTCGTCCTTCTTCTTGCCGCCTTCCTTGTACCGCCAGTGCGCGGCGATCCCGTACTCGGCGGTGCGGTGCATCTGCCACGTCCGGATCTGCACCTCGAGGGGACGGCCCTCGGGCCCGATCACCGTGGTGTGCAGCGACTGGTACATGTTGAACTTGGGCATGGCCACGTAGTCCTTGAACCGTCCGGGGACCGGCTTCCACAGCGAGTGGATGGCCCCCAGGGCCGCGTAGCAGTCCTTGACCGAGTCCACGATGACCCGCACGCCCACCAGGTCGTAGATCTCCGAGAACTCCTTGCCGCGGAGCACCATCTTCTCGTACACGCTGTACAGGTGCTTCGGCCGGCCTCGCATCTCGGCCTTGACCTTGATCCCCTTCAGCGTGTCCCGGATGGTGTCCATCACGTTGTCCAGGTAGGCCTGGCGCTCATGGTCGGCCTTGCCGACCAGGTTCTCGATCTCGGCGAAGCGCCCGGGGTGCAGGGTCCCGAAGGCCAGGTCCTCCAGCTCCCACTTGATCTGGAAGATGCCCAGGCGATGGGCCAGCGGAGCGTAGATCTCCAGGGTCTCGGTGGCCTTCAGCTCCCGCTTCTGCGGTGAGAGCGGCCCCAGGGTGCGCATGTTGTGGAGGCGGTCGGCCAGCTTGATCAGCAGGACCCGGATGTCCCGGGCCATGGCGATGATCATCTTTCGGACGTTCTCGGCCTGGTGGTGCTCCCGGGACCGGAACTCGATCTTGTCCAGCTTGGTCAGCCCGTCAACGATGCCGGCCACCTCGGGCCCGAACTCCCCGCTCAGGTCCTCCAGGGTCACCGCCGTGTCCTCCACGGTGTCGTGGAGGAGGGCGGCCACGATGGTGGTCGTGTCCATGCCCAGGTCGGCCAGGATCACGGATACCCCCAGGGGGTGGGTGATGAAGGCGTCGCCGGTCTTGCGGGTCTGGCCGCGGTGGGAGAGCTCGGCCACCTGGTACGCCCGCTGGATCAGGCGGAGATCGGCCTTGGAGTTGTAGGAGCGGACCGCCTTGATCAGGTCATCCAGCTCCGCGGGGGGGCGGGGCTCTCCGGAGACGAAGGGCAGGCGGGACAGGAGCCCGCCGCGTCGCTCCGGCGGCTGGGCCTCGTGCTGCTCGACGGACCCCGCCGGCTTCTCCATCACCCCATTGTAGGGGCGGGGGGGTTCAGTACGTGAGGATGGCCGTGAAGTCGTGGTTCGGGATCTTCTTTCGGCCCTCCAGGAAGCCCAGCTCGATCAGGCAGGCGATGCCCACCACCTTGCCGCCCAGCCCCTCCACCAGCTCGGCCGCGGCGGCCGCCGTGCCCCCCGTGGCCAGGACGTCGTCCACGATCAGGACCCGCTCCCCCGGCCGGAAGGCGTCCGTGTGGGCCTCGATCGTCTCGGTGCCGTACTCAAGCTCGTACTCGGCCGCGTTGACCTCCCAGGGGAGCTTCCCCTTCTTCCGGACCGGGACGAACCCGGCCCCGAAGTGGTAGGCAACCGGAGCGGCCAGGATGAACCCCCGGGCCTCGATGCCCACCACCTTGTCCACGTTCCCCCGCCCGTAGTGGACCACGATCAGGTCGATGACCGTGGAGAAGGCCACCGGATCCGCCAGGAGGGGCGTGATGTCCTTGAACACGATGCCCGGCTTCGGGAAGTCCGGCACGTCCCGGAGGTAGCTCCGGAGCATCTCGGTCGGGTCGTTCACGCTCTCCCCCTATCGCCTTTTGCGCTTGGCCCGGGACTTCTTCTTGGGCTTCCGGGGCCGGGCCGACACCTGGACCGGCTGGGCCGCCAGCCGCCGGTCCTGCCGACGAGGCGTGGGCGCCGGGGACTCCGCCGCTCCGTGGCCCGCGCCCTCCGGCACGGCGGCCAGCGCCGGTCGTCGGGCGGTCACCCGCTGACGGATCTGCTGCATGCGGGGCTCCCGCTCCTTCAGGACGGCCAGCACGGGGGCGGCCACGAAGATCGACGAGTACGTCCCCACCGCCACGCCCACGAACAGGGCGAAGGCGAAGTTCTTGAGCGTGTCCCCACCGAAGAACAGCAGGGTTCCGATGGGCAAGAGCGTGGTGATGCTGGTGTTGACCGACCGCATGAAGACCTGATTGAGGGACAGGTTGACGGTTCCCGAGTAGCCCTCCCGGGTGACCAGGGCCTGGGATTCGGCGTTCTCCTTGATCTTGTCGAAGATCACCACGGTGTCGTACAGCGAGTACCCGAGGATGGTCAGGATGGCGATCACCGTCTCCGGGGTGACCTCCCGGCCGACCAGGGCGTACACCCCCGCGGTGATGGTCAGGTCGTGGAACAGGGCCACGATGGCCGCGGCGGCCATCTTCCACTCGAACCGGAACGCGATGTAGATGCTGACCACGATCAGGAAGATGATCAGCCCCTGGAGCGCCTTCTCAGAGATCTGCTGGCCCCACTTGGGCCCGATGATCTGGGCGCTGATCCCCGACGCGGGGATCCCCGCCTGGATGGCCAGAGCTTCGGTGACCTCTCCCCGCCGATCGCCGAGGGTCCCAGTTCGGACGCTGATCTGGTCCTGGTCCACGATCTGGACCACCGCGTCCTCGTGGCCGAACCGGGCCAGCGTGACCCGAACCTGGTCGGTTGTCACCCCGCGCTCGTTGGCGTACTCGAGCAGGGTCCCGCCCCGGAAGTCGATACCCAGGTTCAGCTGGCGAATGAGCAGCCCGGCCACGGAGATCACGATCAGGACGGCTGAGATCGAGAACCACAGCCGCCGCCTCCCGATCAGGTTCAGGTGGAAGTCGCGGTGGCCGCGGAACGTGGACAGCGCGGAGCGGACGCTCACCGGCTGCCCCCCCGCACCGGGACCGGCTCCGGATCGGCGGCCACACCGGAACGCAGCCCGATGCCCCGCATCTCGGACAGCCGCCGGCTGCGGGCGATCAGGAACACGGTGGGCCGCTTGAAGAGGTA
>DASWKD010000136.1:0-9981 GCA_036396815.1 Actinomycetota bacterium
GCATCATCCCGCTGGCCGACGGGCAGATGGTCGAGGTCCGGGCCGACGCCGTGCGCATCACCGACCTGGATGGCAACGAGGTCCACGCCGAGCCGATCGAGGTGGACTGGGACATCCGCCGGGCGGAGAAGGACGGCTTCGACGACTTCATGCTCAAGGAGATCCACGAGCAGCCCACGGCCATCCGGGACACCATCCGGGGCCGGACCCGGGAGGGTCGCCTGGTCCTGGACGAGCTGCGCATGAGCGACGAAGACGTCCGGGCCGTGGACAAGGTGTTCGTGGTGGCCTGCGGCACGGCCTACCACGCGGGCCTGGTGGCCAAGTACGCCATCGAGCACTGGGCCCGTCTCCCCGTGGAGATCGAGATCGCCAGCGAGTTCCGGTACCGGGACCCCGTGCTGGACCGCAACACCCTGACCCTGGCCGTCTCCCAGTCCGGCGAGACCATCGACACGCTGGAGGCCCTGCGCCACGCCAAGCGCCAGCATTCCTGGGTCCTGGCCATCAGCAACACCGTGGGGTCCTCGGTGGCCCGCGAGTCCGACGCCGTCCTCTACACCCACGCCGGCCCGGAGATCGGGGTGGCAGCCACCAAGACGTTCGCCACCCAGATGGTGGCCCTGCACCTGGTGGCCCTGTACCTGGCCCAGGTGCGGGGGATGATGTACCCGCGGGAGATCGCCGAGGTCCTGGACCAGATGGCGCTGCTGCCCGACCAGGTGGATACGGCGATCGGACTGGACGAACAGGTCCGGGCCCTGGCCGAGCGGTTCCACGAGCACCGGGACGTGTTGTTCATCGGCCGCCACACCGCCTACCCCGCGGCCCTGGAGGGCGCGCTCAAGCTCAAGGAGATCTCCTACATCCACGCCGAGGGCTACCCGGCCGGCGAGCTCAAGCACGGCCCCATCGCCCTGATCGAGGATGGCGTGCCGGTGGTGGCCGTGGCCACGGAGTGCCACGTGTACCCGAAGATGCTCTCGAACATCCAGGAGGTCCGGGCCCGCGGGGCCGAGGTCATCGCCGTGGCTACCGAGGGCGACACGGAGATCGAGCGGTACGCCGACCACGTCCTGCACGTCCCCCGGACCCACGAGCTGCTGTCGCCGGTGCCGGTCACCGTCCCCCTCCAGCTCCTGGCGTACCACATCGCCAAGCTGCGGGGCTGCGACGTGGACCAGCCCCGGAACCTGGCCAAGTCCGTCACCGTGGAGTAAGAGCCGGCGTGGACGTCGTCGGCATCGGCGTGGACCTGGTGGACATCGACCGGGTCCGGCGGATGCTGGACCGGCACCCCCGGTTCCGGGAGCGGGTGTTCACCCCGGCCGAGGTGGCGTACTGCGAGTCGAAGGCCAGTCCCGCCGAGCGCTACGCCGCCCGGTGGGCGGCCCGCGAGGCCACGATCAAGGCCCTGGGCGGGATCCGCGGTCTTCGGTACCACGACATCAGCGTGGGCCGGCACCGCTCCGGGGCGCCGGTGATCCTGCTCGAGGGCCAGGCGAAGCTCCGGGCCGAGGAGCGAGGTGTGCGCCAGGTCCTGGTCTCGTTCTCGCACGAGCGGGCCATGGCTGCCGCGTTCTGCGTGGCGGTGGGGGAGTCGTGAGGCCGGTCCTCACCGCCGCCGAGACCCAGGTCCTGGACCGGGCCACCGAGGCCCGCGGCGTCTCCATCGCCACGCTGATGGAGCGGGCCGGCGTGGCCGTGGCCCGGGAGGCGGTCCGGGCCGCGGGCGGGGCGTACGGGCGCCGGGCGGTGGTGGTGTGCGGCAAGGGCAACAACGGCGGCGACGGCCTGGTCGCCGCGCGCATCCTCCGCGGGTGGGGGATGGCCGCCACGGCGGTCGTGTTCGATCCACCCCAGGCGTTCCGCGAGCCCGCGGCCTCGAACCTGGGGCGCCTGGGAGGGGAGGGCGTGGTCGCGTTCGGGGAACAGGTCCTGGATCGCGAGCTGTCCCGGGCCGACGTGGCCGTGGACGCGCTGTTCGGCTCCGGGTTCCGCGGCGTGGCCGAGGGCCCGCACGCCGCAGCGATCACCGCCCTCAACGCGGCGGCTGCGCCCACGGTCGCGGTGGACATCCCCTCGGGAGTGGAGGGCGACACGGGCCTGGTTCGGGGGGCCGCCGTGATCGCCGTGGCCACGGTCACGTTCGGGACGCCGAAGCTGGGAGACGTCCTGTACCCGGGCGCAGCGCACGCCGGCCACGTGCTGGTGGCCGACATCGGTTTCCCTCCGGAGCTGGTCACGTCGGACGTGGGCCTGACCGAGGCCGCCGACGTGCGAGCCATGCTCCCGCGCCGGGGCCTCGACGCGCACAAGCGCCGGTCCGGCGTGGTTCTGGTAGTGGCCGGGTCGCGGACCATGACCGGCGCCCCGGTCCTGGTGGCCCGGGGCGCGTACCGGGCCGGAGCCGGCCTGGTCCGGATCGCGGTCCCCGAGGGCATCGTTCCGGTGGTCCAGGCCATGATCCCTGAGGCCACTTTCCTCCCCCTGGCCGAGGGCCCCGAGGGCAGCGTGGCCACCGGGGCCCTGGATGACGTGGATCTCTCGGCGTACGGCGCGGTGGCCCTGGGACCCGGGCTGAGCACAGACGGCTCCACCACGGCCTTCGTCCGGGACCTGGTCCGCCGCTCCCCGGCGCCGGTGGTGGTGGACGCCGATGGCGTCAACGCCTTCGCCGGCCGGCCCGGCGAGCTGGCCGAGGCCTCGGCCGAGGTGGTCCTCACCCCCCACACCGGGGAGTTCGCAAGGCTGTTCGGCATGCCCGTCGACGAGGTCCTGGAGGACCGGGTGGGCCTGGCCCGCAAGGCGGCGGCCGAGACCCGGGCGGTGACCCTGCTCAAGGGGGCACGCACCGTGATCGCCCTTCCCTCGGGCGAGGTGCGCATCAACCCCACGGGCTCGCCATCGCTGGCGGTGGGAGGCACCGGGGACGTCCTGACCGGGGCCGTGGCCGCCCTCCTGGCCCGGGGCCTCACCGGCGCCGACGCGGCCACCGCCGGCGCCTACGTCCACGGCCTCTCGGGCGAGGCGCTCCCCGAGGGCGCCATGGCCTCCGACGTGGCCGACGTCCTCCCGGCGGCCATCGAGGGGGTGACCGGATGACGTACCGCCCCACCGAAGCCCTGGTGGACCTGGACGCGATCCGGCACAACGTCCGGCTTCTGAAGCCGCCCTCCTCGGAGCTGATGGCCGTGGTCAAGGCCGACGGCTACGGGCACGGGGCCGTTCCGGTGGCCCGGGCCGCCGTGGAGGCCGGGGCCACCTGGCTGGGCGTGGCCCTGGTGGAGGAGGGCATGACTCTCCGCGAGGCCGGGATCGAGGCCCCCATCCTCACGCTGTCCGAGTGGCCGCCCGGCTCCGAGCGGGACGCCCTGGCCGCCGGCCTGACGCCCACCCTGTACACGGAGCGAGGCCTGGACGCGCTGGCCTCGGTCGGCGTCGCGGTCCGGGCACACGTGAAGCTGGACACCGGGATGCATCGGGTGGGTCTGGACCCCGACAAGGCCGAGCCCTTCGTCCGCACCGCCGTGGAGCGCGGGATCGAGCTGGAGGGCCTGTGGACGCACTTCGCCACGGCCGACCAGCCGGACGACCCCTCGGCCCGCGGCCAGCTCGAGCGGTTCCTGTCCGCGGCCGGGGACCTGGCCCGGGCCGGGTTCCGCCCCCGCCTGCGCCACGCCGCGAACTCGGCGGCGACCATGACGATGCCCGAGGCGCACCTTGACCTGGTCCGGGTGGGGATCGCGATGTACGGGCTCCGGCCGTCGGAACGGGTCGGGGCGGAGGGCCTCCGCCCGGCCATGTCCCTGCGCTCCCGGGTGTCGTTGGTCAAGCGCCTCCCCGCCGGGGAGGCCGTCTCCTACGGCCTGCGCTACCGCCTGGAGCGCGAGGCCACCATGGCCACCGTGCCGATCGGCTACGCGGACGGCTACGCCCGGGCTCTGTCGAACGCCGGACGGGTCCTGATCCGGGGCCGCCGTCACCCCGTGGCCGGGACCGTGACCATGGACCAGATCCTGGTCGACTGCGGGGACCACCCGGTGGAGCCCGCCGACGAAGTGGTCCTGTTCGGCCGCCAGGGTGACGAGGAGGTCACCGCGGACGAGGTCGCCTCGTGGATCGGGACGATCGGCTACGAGGTGGTGTGCGCGGTCGGCGCCCGGGTGCCCCGCCGGCACCTGGGGGACGCGTGAGGCGGCGCCGGGCCGCCATCGGCCTGGGCGTGGCCGTGGGGGCCGCGGCCGCGGCCGTGGCCGCCGAGAGGATCGCCGCCCGGCGCCTGCGCTCCCGTCCGGACCCGGAGGCGGGCGTGGACTTCGCGGAGCTCCCACCCGAGGACCTGGGCACGATCGCCTCGTTCGACGGCACCCGGATCGCCGTCCGGGCCGCCGGGGCCGAGGACGCTCCGGTCCTGCTGTTCTCGCATGGCTTCAGCCTGGACATGACCACCTGGCACTACCAGTGGAAGGCGTTCTCGGACCGGTACCGCTGCGTCCTGTTCGACCACCGGGCGCATGGCCGGTCCGGCAAGCCCCCCGGCGGGGAGTACGCGGTGCGGGCCATGGGCCGCGACCTGCTGGCCGTCCTGGACCACGTCTCGCCGCAGGGCCCCGCCGTGCTCGTCGGGCACAGCATGGGAGCCATGTCCATCCTGGCCATGGCCGAGCGCGACCCGTCGGTGTTCGGCGACCGCGTCCGGGGCGTGGTCCTGGCCGACACGGCGGCCTCGGACATCGCCCGGGAGTTCTTCGGCTCCGTCGGCTCGCGGATCGAGCGGTCGCTCCGCCCGCTGACCCAGCGCCTCACCGCGGACCTGGACCGCGTGGAGCGCCTCCGGGGCCGGCTGACCCGGGTCACGGACCTCTCGCTGCTGATCGCCCGGGCCACGCAGTTCGGCCCGGACGCGTCGCCCTCACAGGTGGCCTACCTGGCCGACCTCTCGTCGCGGGCCCGGGTTGAGGTGTGGGTCCACACGGCCGCCGACATCCGGGAGATGGACCTCCGCGAGGCCCTCTCGGCGATCACCGTGCCGGCCCTGGTGGTGGTGGGGGACCGGGACATGGTCACGCCCAAGACCAGCGCCCTGGCCCTGCGGGAGGCGCTCCCCGACGCGGAGGCCGTGGTGATCACCCGGGCCGGGCACGTGTCGATGATGGAGCAGCACCGGGTGTTCAACGAGGTGCTGGCCCGGCACCTGGGCAGGGTCCTGCCCGCCGGCGAGGAAGCGGCTCTCCGGCGGTGATCACCGCCGTCGCCGGCATCCGGGTCGGCCATTGGAGCGACCACCAGGGCCTGACCGGGTGCACGGTGGTCCTGTGCCCGCCGGGCACCGTGGGCTCTGGTGAGGTCCGGGGTGGCGCGCCGGGCACGCGCGAGACCGACCTCCTCCGCCCGGGCATGCTGGTTCACCACGTGGACGCCGTCCTGCTCACCGGGGGCAGCGCGTTCGGGCTGGCCGCCGCCGACGGCGTGATGCGCTTCCTGGAAGAGCAGGGGCGAGGGTTCGACGCCGGCGTGGCCCGGGTGCCGATCGTCCCGGCCGCGGTCCTGTTCGACCTCGGTGTGGGGGACCCCGCGGCCCGCCCCGGCCCCGAAGAGGGGTACGCGGCGTGCGGCGCGGCATCCGGGGAGGTACCCGAGGGCCGGGTGGGGGCCGGGACCGGGGCCACCGTGGGCAAGCTCCACGGGCCGGAGCGAGCCACCCCCGGCGGCCTGGGGACGGCCTCCCGGACCGCCGACGGAGTCACCGTTGGCGCTCTGGCCGTGGTCAACGCCATGGGCGAGGTAGTGGACGACGAGGGCGCCGTGCTGGCCGGGGCTCTCCCCGGGCCCGACGAGCCGGCCCCCGAGCAGGGCACCCTGGGGCCCATGAACACCACCCTGGCCGTGGTGGCCACCGACGCCGCCCTGACCCGGGAGCGGGCTCACCTGCTGGCGGTGGCCGCCCACGACGCGCTTGCCAGGGCCATCCGGCCCTCCCATATGATGTGGGACGGGGACACTATCTTCACCCTGGCCACCGGCGCGACCGAGGCCGCCCAGCCCGCCCTGGAGGCGATGGCGGAGGAGGCACTGGTCGAGGCCATCCGCCGGGCCGTGGACGCAGGGAGAGAGCCATGAGCCGCACGCTGCAAGAGGTTGCCGCCGTCGCATCCACCTGCACACTGTGCCGGCTGTCCTCGGGCCGGACCCAGGTGGTGTTCGGCGACGGCAGCCCCACCGCCGACCTGATGTTCATCGGCGAGGGCCCCGGCTACCACGAGGACGTCCAGGGCCTGCCCTTCGTCGGCGCCGCCGGCCAGCTCCTGAACCGCCTCCTGGGCGAGATCGGCCTCCGCCGGGAGGACGTGTTCGTGGCGAACGTGATCAAGTGCCGCCCTCCGGGGAACCGCGACCCGCTCCCCGACGAGATCGAGGCCTGCACGCCGTACCTCCGCGAGCAGATCTCGCTGATCGACCCTCGGGTCGTGGTCACGTTGGGGAACTTCGCCACGCGGTTCATCCTGGAGCGCCAGGTGGCCATCTCCCGGGTCCGGGGGCAGAAGCACACCTGGGACGGCCGTATCGTGATCCCCACCTTCCATCCCGCGGCGGCCCTCCGGGGCGGCGGCGACGCCAGCCCCACCATGACTGCCCTCCGGGAGGACTTCGCGCTGATCAAGACGGTCCTGGACCAGGCCCCTTCCCCCGCTCCCGTCGAGGAGCAGCTCGGGCTGTTCTGATGGGCGGGCAGCTGGATCTGGCCACGTCCGGCCCGGAGGAGACCCGGAAGCTGGGCGCGGCCCTGGCCGGTCTCCTGGCCCCCGGCGACGTGATCAGCCTGACCGGTGACCTGGGGGCCGGCAAGACCTGCCTGGTCCAGGGAGCGGCCCGGGCCCTGGGCGTGGAGGAGCCCGTGGGCTCCCCGACCTTCGTCCTGGTCCGCGAGTACCGGGGCGACCTGCCCGTCCTGCACCTGGACGTGTACCGCCTGGAGCGCGTCCAGGAGGTCCTGGACCTGGGGTTCGAGGACCTCCTCGATCCTCGGGCGGTGATATTCATCGAGTGGGGCGACGCCATCGAGGCCCTCCTGCCGGAGGCCTCCCTGGAGGTGGCCCTGACCGCGGACCCGGAGACGGACCTGCGACGGGTCCGGGTCCGGGGGGCCGGCCCGTCCTGGGCCCGCCGGTGGGAGGACCTGGCCGGGGCCCTGGCCCCCTGGGAGGCGGCCTGATGCTGGTCCTGGCCATCGAGACGTCCACGCCGCAGACCGGCGTGGCATTGGGCTCCGAGCAGGGCGTGCTGGCCTCGGCCACCGTGTCGTGGGCCAGGGGGCACCAGGAGGTCCTGGCCCCGGCCGTGGAGCACATCCTGGGATGGGCCGAGGTCGACCTGGGCCAGGTGGCCGGGGTGGCGGTGGGCCTCGGTCCCGGCCTGTTCACCGGGCTCCGGGTGGGGGTGGCCACGGCCCGGGGGCTGGCCCAGGTCCTGGGCCTGCCGGTGGTGGGCATCGGCTCCCTGGACGTCCTGGCCTTCGGGGTGCGCCACACCCGGTCCCGGATCGGGGCCGTGATCGACGGGAAGCGGGGCGAGGTGTTCTTCTCGTTCTACCGCCCGGTCCCGGGCGGGGTGGCCAGGGAGAGCGACTTCGCGGTCGGTCCGCCCGAGCGCCTGGCCGCGGAGCTGGCCGCGTCCCGCCAGGAAACCCTGCTGGTGGGCAACGGAGCCCTGCTGTACCGTCGCCAGCTGGAGGACAGCGGCACGCCGGTGGAGTTCGCCTCCATCTCCCGGGCCTTCCCCCAGGCGGTGTCCCTGCTGGAGCTGGCCGTGCCCCGGTTCCAGCGGGAGGAGACCTCGCGAGCCGACGACGTGGTGCCCCATTACGTCAGGAGATCGGATGCGGAGATCAACTGGTCTCGAAGAGCGCGCATCGCCTGAGATCAGGATCGCGCCCATGCGCCGCCGCCACATCCGCGGCGTGATGGCCATCGAGCGCCAGGTGTACCCCCGGCCGTGGAGCCCCAACCTGTTCCTGTCGGAGATCCACGCCGGACGGACCCGCTCCTACATCGTGGCCCTCATGGCGGACCAGGTGGTCGGGTACGGTGGCCTGATGTGCTACGGGGACGAGGCCCACGTCACCACGATCGCCGTGGACCCGGACCAGCAGCGCCACAAGATCGGGACCCGCCTGCTGTACGAGCTGATCGAGGCCGCCCGGGAGATGGGCGGGCAGGCGGTGTCCCTGGAGGTCCGGGTCACCAACTGGGGGGCCCAGCGGATGTACGGGAAGTTCGGGTTCCGCCCGGTGGGGGTGCGCAAGAACTACTACCAGGAGACCGGCGAGGACGCCCTGGTGATGTGGACCGACGACATCCGCACGCCCGAGTACACCCGTTTGCTCCGGGGCCTGGTGGCCCAGATCCCCGAGGGGGTCCGGCCCGAGTGAGGGTCCTGGGCATCGAGACCTCGTGCGACGAGACCGCGGTGGCGGTGGTGGAGGACGGCCTGAAGGTGATGTCGAACGTCCTGGCCAGCCAGCACGACATCCACGCCCGGTTCGGCGGGGTGGTCCCGGAGCTGGCCTCCCGGGCCCACCTGGAGCGCCTGAACCCCATGCTGGACCTGGCCCTCCGCCAGGCCGGCATCGCCTGGCCGGAGGTCGAGGCCGTGGCCGTGACCCGAGGGCCGGGGCTGGTGGGTTCGCTCCTGGTGGGTCTGGCCACGGCCAAGGCCATCGCCCTGGCCCGGGGCATCCCGCTGGTGGGGGTGAACCACCTGGAGGGCCACATCTACGCCAACTTCCTGGAGCACGGACCGCCGGAGCCGCCGTACGTGGTGCTGATCGTCTCCGGCGGGCACACCCTGCTGGCCCACATGCCGGAGGAGCACCGGTACGAGGTCCTGGGCCAGACCCTGGACGACGCCGCCGGCGAGGCCTTCGACAAGATCGCCCGCTTCCTGGGGCTGGGCTTCCCGGGGGGCCCGGAGCTGGACCGCCTGGCCGGGCAGGGAGACCCCGGGGCCGTCCGGTTCCCCCGGGCCATGGCCGACTCGGGGGACTACGACTTCTCGCTGTCGGGGCTGAAGACGGCGGTGATCCGGCACGTCCGCCGGGAGGAGCAGGCCGGCCGGCCGATCTCCGCTCCTGATCTGGCCGCGTCCTTCCAGGAAGCCGTGGTCGACGTCCAGGTCCAGAAGACGATGGCCGCGGCGAAGGAGCACGGCGTGGGCACCATCCTCCTGGGCGGGGGCGTGGTGGCCAACAGCAGGCTCCGCCAGCGCATGGGGGAGGAAGCCGACCGGGCCGGCCTGGCCCTTCACTACCCGTCCCTGGAGCTGTGCACGGACAACGCGGCCATGATCGCCTCGGCCGGCACGTTCCGGCTCCAGCGCGGGGAGCGGGCCGGGTTCGAGATCGGCGCCGACCCGGGGCTCCCGCTGTCGTGACGGCCATCCTGGTGACCGGCGCGGCCGGGTTCATCGGCTCGCACCTGTGCGACCGCCTCCTGGCCGAGGGGCGCCGGGTGGTTGCCGTGGACGACCTCAGCACGGGGAGGATCGCCAACCTGGCCGAGGCCCGCTCGTACGGCAAGGCGTTCACCTTCGAGAACCTCGACGTGCGCTCGGACGTCCTGGCCGCCCTGTTCGACCGGCACCGTCCGGAGGTCGTGTTCCACCTGGCCGCCCAGTCCGGGGTCCGGCCGTCCCTGGAGGACCCCCGTCACGACGCGGACGTCAACATCCTGGGGTCGCTCAACATCCTGGAGGCCGCGGCCCGTCACGGGACGCGCAAGGTGGTGTTCGCCGCATCCGGGGGGACGATCTACGGCGAGCCCCGGCGCCTCCCGGCCCGGGAGACGGCGGCCCCGGGCAGCCACCCCCTGACCCCGTACGGCATCTCCAAGAAGGTGGTCGAGGACTACCTCCTGTTCTACCAGCGGTTCCGGGGCGTGGAGTTCACCGCCCTGGCTCTGGGCAACGTGTTCGGCCCCCGGC
>DASWKD010000137.1:0-6065 GCA_036396815.1 Actinomycetota bacterium
GGATCCGGAGCTCCGCCTGGAGGGCACGCCGTCGGTGATCCTGGTGGTCGGGGTGAACGGCACGGGCAAGACCACCACGATCGGCAAGCTGGCCCACCGGCTGGTCGGCCAGGGCCGGCTGGTGGCCCTGGCCGCCAGCGACACGTTCCGGGCTGCCGCCGTGCCCCAGCTGGCCGAGTGGGCGGCCCGGGCCGGCGCGGACCTGGTGGCCCAGGAGCGAGGCGCAGACCCAGGGGCGGTGGCCTTCGACGCCTACGAGGCGGCCAAGGCCCGGGGCCACGACGTCCTGATCGTGGACACGGCCGGGCGCCTGCATTCCCGGAAGCCGCTGATGGACGAGCTGGTCAAGGTGAAGCGGGTCTTGGACAAAGCGGCCGGCCACGTGGACGAGGTCCTGCTGGTGGTGGACGCCACCACCGGGCAGAACGGGCGGGCGCAGGCCAAGGCGTTCGCCGAGGCCGTGTCGGTGACCGGGCTGGCCCTGGTCAAGATGGACGGCTCGGCCCGGGGCGGCGTGGCCCTGGCCATCCGCGAGGAGCTGGGCCTGCCGGTCAAGCTGATCGGCACCGGCGAGGGCCTGGCCGACCTCCAGGGCTTCGACCCCCAGGGGTACGCCCGGTCCCTGGTCCAGGCCTGACCCGGGTGTCGCGGTCAGCCGTTCTCGGCTCGGGGGCGAGCGCCGACGGCGAGGGCCACTAGGGCCTCGAACCTGCCCCGCCCCAGCCATCCCAGGATCACGACCATACTGATCGTGACCACCGCGTTGATGACCGTGCCCGCTGCGTCCATCGGTAACCTCCCGCGCTCGCGGGGGAGGAGCTCGACCCGAGCGTAGCACCCGGGGGTGGCGGGGTCCTGCGGGTCAGCCGACCAGGCGCTCGATGTTGGCGGGCTGGGGGACCCGGAACCGGAACGTGGCCCCGTAGCCTTCCACGGAATCCACCTCGATCTGGCCGCCCATCTCGTCCACCAGGCGTTTGGTGATGTACAGACCCAGGCCCACGCCCTGCCGGGTGTCGTTGGCGACCTGGTGGAACCGCTCGAAGATGCTCTCCACCTCGCCTGCGGGGATGCCCTCTCCGCGGTCGGCCACCTCGAACTCGACGGAGGCGTCCAGGCCCCGGACCCGCACGTCGACGGGCTGCTCGGCCGGGGAGAATTTGAGCGCGTTGTGGATCAGGTTGCGGAGCATCTGCTCAACGCGGTCCGGATCCATCCGGACCCACCGGGGCTCGTCGGGGACGTCCACCGTCAGACGGAGGGCGTCCTCGGCGAACGAGGCCACCACGCCGTCCACGAACGGCCGGACCTCCACGTCCCTCGGCTTGAGCTTCAGCCGTCCGTCGTCCAGCCGCGACACCACCAGGAGGTCCTCCACCAGGCGCGACAGGCGCTGGCTCTGCTGGTCGATCACCTGGAGGTACTCCCGCTGGTCCTCTCGGGGGAGCGTGTCGAACTGGTTGTACAGGATCGAGGCGAACCCCCGGATGCCGGTCAGCGGCGTCCGGAGCTCGTGGCTGGTGATGGCCACGAAGTCGGACTTCAGCTGGGCCAGCTCCTCCAGCCGGCGCACGGTCTCGGCCCGCTCGGCGTGGAGCCGGACGTGGTAGGCGACCAGGGCCACCTGGTCGGCCAGCCGGCCCAGCACCTCGAGCTCCGCGTCGCCGAACGTGCCCTCCAGCGAGGCGCCCACGTGGATGGCCCCGATCACCTGGCCGGCGATGACCATGGGGGCGGCTATCTCCCGCCCGCCGTCGGCCAGCATGGGCCGCCGGACCACGGCCGAGCGGGCCACGGTGGATGCGGGGGGAGCGACCATGCCGGCCTGCTCGCCGTGCTCGCCGTAGATGGCCACGCACCGCAAGCGGGGAGCCTCACCGGACAGGATGCACAGACTCTCGTACCCCAGGCGGGCGCCGATCGAGTCGGCCATCGACTGCATGGCCTGCTCGGGCTCCTCGCTCTCGATGCCGGCCATGACCGCGGCGTGGAACGCGGCCAGCTCGCTCCGGGCTCTCGACTCCCGGCGGGCCAGGTCCTCGAACGCGTGAGCCCGGCGGTTGGCAGCGGCGGCCTGGCGGGCCAGGCTCCGGGCCATCATCCCGGCCACCAGGGCGATGATGGCCAGCACGCCCACCCGGAACGTGACCGAGGTCAGCACGAAGCTCACGTCGGGGAACAGGTACATGCGGTACAGCTCGCGTCCGGCCTCGGCCGCGAAGGCCACGGCCACCGAGGCCATCGCCCCCTGGAGCTGGTACCGCATGGCGCCCTCCAGCGGGAGGACGTACATCAGGACCCACGTGGCCCCGTACCGATCGAAGGAGTAGATCCAGCTGTTGCCGGCCACCACCACGATGTCCAGGGCGAAGGCGGCCACCCCGATCCACCGGAGGCGGGTCTGGGTGGGGGGGCGGCGGATGGCCATCCACACGGCGGCGTTGCCGACCGCCAGGAGGGCCACCAGGCCGTAGGCCGCGGCCAGCACCGAGGGCGGAGGGACGGGCGGGACCGAGGCGCCCTGCCACACCTGGAACAGGCCGAAGGCCACGCCGAACCATCGGATGTTGACCAGGCTCATCTCCAGCCGGAGGAGCTTCCCGGCCTGCCGCTCGGTTGAGGGCATCACAGCCTCCCAGGAGGGGGTCGTCCTCCTGTCCTAGGTTTCGGACCGATATGGGGTCACCTTGACCCCGGATGCCGGGAAGGCCCATGGTGGCCCCCCGTGAGCACCCCCGAGGCCTTCGATGATGCGTACTTCCGTCGTCTGTACGGGGACGTGCCCGAGCAGAGCCGGTGGGACCGGGGGCGGGATGCCCGGATCGAGAAGCTCGTGGTGGAACACGCCGATACGCCCGGAGGGTCCTTGCTGGACGTGGGATGCGGGTACGGCTACCTGCTGGCCCGGTTCCGGGGCCGGTACCGGACGTTCGGGGTGGAGGTGTCGGCCCACGCCGGCCAGCTGGCCCGGGCCGGTGCCGGTGCGCAGGTGGCCGTGGCCGACCTCCAGGGCGGCCTCCCGTTCCGGGACGCGACGTTCGACGTGGTGGTGGCCGTCAACGTGGTGGAGCACCTCCCCGATCCCGAGGCCGGGGTCCGGGCCATCCGCGAGGTCCTGCGGCCCGGCGGGCTGTGCGTGGTCCACCTGCCCACGATCAGCGGGCCGGTCAGCCGCCTGCTGTACCGGTTCTTCTACGCCGCCGACCCCACCCACGTGTACCGCCCTTCCGGCCGCCAGGTGCGGACCCAGTTCGAACGGCACGGCTTCCGAACGCTCCGGCACTCGCACGCGCCCCACGCCCCGGGCTGGCTGTGGCGCGCCGTGACCTGGAACCCCGCGTACCTGGCCGTGTTCCGGCTGGTACCGTGAGGGCGTGTTCGAGCAGCTGACCGATCGCCTGGAGGCGGTCTTCAAGAAGCTGAAGTCGCGGGGCAAGCTCCACCCCAAACAGGTGGACGCCGGCCTGGCCGACATCCGCACGGCGCTCCTGGAGGCCGACGTGGCCGTGGAGGTGGCCGACGACCTCCTGGCCGGCGTCCGGGAGCGGGCCCTGGGCCAGGAGGTGATGAAGAGCATCACCCCCGGCCACCAGGTCGTGAACGTGGTCGACCAGGAGCTCACCAGGATCCTGGGCGGCACCCACCGGCCGTTCACGCTGCCGCGGGCCGAGCCGGCCGTGGTCATGATGGCCGGCGTGCAGGGCTCGGGCAAGACCACGGCCTGCGCCAAGCTGGCCCTGCACCTCAAGGAGCAGGGCCGCCGGCCGGTCATGGCCGCCGCCGACCTGGCCCGTCCCGCGGCCGTGGAGCAGCTGTTCACGCTGGGTGCGGAGATCGGCGTGCCGGTGGTGTCCGAGGGCCGGGACCCGGTGAAGGTGGCCAAGGCGGCGCTGAGGCAGGCCCGGCGCGACGGACGGGACGTGCTGATCGTGGACACCGCCGGGCGCCTGCACGTGGACCAGGAGATGATGCGCGAGGCCGCCCGGATCCGTGCGGTCCTCGACCCGCACCACGTCCTGATGGCCGCAGACGCGATGACCGGCCAGGATGCCCTCCGGCAGGCCCGGGCGTTCATGGACCGCGTCGACCTGACCGGGTTCATCCTGACCAAGCTGGACGGCGACGCCCGGGGCGGCGCCGCGCTGTCGGTCACCGGGGCCAGCGGCAAGCCCATCTACTTCGCCGGGGTGGGCGAGCGTCCCAAGGACCTCGAGGCCTTCCACCCCGACCGCATGGCCTCGCGGATCCTGGGCATGGGCGACGTGGTCTCGCTGGTGGAGAAGGCCCAGCGGGACATGGACCAGGAGCAGGCCAAGGCCCAGGCTGAGAAGCTCCTGTCGGCCCGGTTCACCCTGGACGACTTCCTGGCCCAGCTCCGCCAGGTTCGCCAGGTGGGGCCGCTCCAGGACCTGATCGGCATGCTCCCCGGGGCGGGCCAGCTCAAGGGCCTCCAGGTCGACGAGCGCGAGGTGGGCTGGACCGAGGCCATCATCTGCTCCATGACGCCCCACGAGCGGGCCCAGCCCGAGGTCCTGGACGGCAGCCGCCGGGCCCGGATCGCCCGGGGGAGCGGGGTCTCGGTCTCACAGGTCAACGCGCTGTTGAAGCGGTTCGATCAGGCCCGGAGGATGATGAAGCAGCTGTCGGGGGGCGGCCTGTTGAAAGGGCCGAAGGGCCTGAAGGGGATGCCCGGCCTCCCCGGCTCCTGA
Source organism: Actinomycetota bacterium (assembly GCA_036396815.1). Classification (GTDB taxonomy): domain Bacteria; phylum Actinomycetota; class UBA4738; order UBA4738; family CALAEC01; genus DASWKD01. The sequence continues at coordinate 4,710 of DASWKD010000137.1, forward strand.
CCGCCCGCGCGGGTATCATCGGGACGCTCACCCATCCGAGAGAGGAACCATGGTCAAGATCAGGCTGATGCGCATGGGCGCCAAGAAGCGCCCCTTCTACCGCGTGGTGGTGGCGGATTCCCGCAGCCCCCGCGATGGCCGTTTCATCGAGAACATCGGGAAGTACCATCCGCTGGAGGACCCCTCGCTGATCGACATCGACGAGGACCGGGCCCTCCACTGGCTGGGGACCGGGGCCCAGCCCACCCAGCCGGTCCAGGTCCTGCTGACCAAGGTCGGGATCTGGGAGCGGTTCAAGCCCGACGACACGCCTCGGGTCCGCGCGCCCAAGGGGCCCAGGAAGTCGAAGAAGGCCGCGGCCGCGGAGGCCGAGGGACAGCCCGCCGAGGCTCCCGCGGAGCAGCCCGCCCCGGAGGCGAAGGCCCCGCCGGCCGCGGAGGCCGCCCCTGAGGCACCGGCGTCGGAGACCCCTGCCCCGGAGACCCCTGCCCCGGAGACCCCACCGCCCACGGACGATGCTCCGGCCAACCCGGCTGAGGCTCCAGCCGAGCCTCCGGCCGAGGAAGCCGCGGAGGAGGAGCAGGCCGGCTCGTGAAGGACCTCCTCGAGTACCTGGCCCGGAACATCGTGGACGATCCCGACGCGGTGGAGGTCACCGAGGAGGAGGACGACCGCGGGGTGATCCTCACCCTCCGGGTGGCACCCGACGACATGGGCAAGGTCATCGGCCGGGGGGGGCGCATGGCCCGGGCCATCCGGGCCGTGGTCCGAGCTGCGGCCGCGGACCAGGACATGGCTACCAAGGTCGAGATCGTGGAGTGAGCCCTTCGGAGCTGCTGGCGGTGGGCCGTATCGCCCGGGCCCACGGCGTCCGCGGGGAGGTCTCCGTCCAGCCGCTGACCGAGGTCGAGGAGCGCTTCGCTCCCGGCTCCACCCTGCTCCTGGGCCCCGATGGGGACCGCTCGCTGACCGTGAAGACGGCCCGGCCGCACACCGGCCGCCTCCTGATCCGGTTCGAGGAGGTCCCGGACCGGACCGCAGCCGACGAGCTCCGGGGCCGGCTGCTCCTGGCCGACGCGGCCACGTCCCCCGCTCGACCGGAGGGCACGTACTGGGCCCACCAGGTGGTGGGGCTGCGCGTCGTCACGGAGGAGGGCCGGGAGCTCGGTCCGGTCCGGGAGATCCTGCATTCGAAGGCCAACGACGTGTGGGTCACCGAGGATGGCTCCCTGATCCCGGCCCTGGCCGACGTGGTGGCCTCGGTGGACCTGGAGGCCGGGCGGGTCACCATCCGCGCGGTGCCGGGCCTGCTGGAGGAGGAGCCGTGAGGATCGACGTGATCACGATCTTCCCGCA
>DASWKD010000138.1:0-4859 GCA_036396815.1 Actinomycetota bacterium
CGCCCGGCCATGCCCACGTTCCCGACCACGATGGCGTCCACGCCCTCGGTCCGGGCCACGTCGACGATGGCCGCGGCCGGGTCCCGGTCCACGACCACCCGGTGCCGACCACGGTCGCCGGCCATCTCCCGGGCGAACAACGCCAGGTCGTCCGAGGCCTGCGTGACCCGGGCGGCCTCCTCGGTGGCCGTCTCCCCCTCGGCCTCCGGCATCAGGACCTGGAGGATCAGGAGGCCGGCCTCGTACCGGGCGGCCATGTCCGCGGCGTGGCGGACGGCCACGTCGGCGGAGGGGGAGCGGTCGGTGGCCACCAGGATCAGCTTCACGTCCGGCGATGATACCCTCCCGGTTCGACGCGCCCGGAGGGGAGGGAGAGTGGCCGACCAGGGACCCCGATCTCGCCTGATCACGCCGCCGTTCGTGGCCGTGGCCCTGGCCACGCTGGCCTACTTCGTGGCCGAAGGCGTGCTGATCCCCGCCGTCCCCCTGTACGTGGAGCGGGGCCTGGGCGGGAACAGCGTGGCTGTCGGCTGGGTGGTGGGCATCTTCGCGGCCTCGGCGCTGCTGCTCCGTCCCTGGGCCGGGCGTCTGTCCGACCGGCGGGGACGGCGCCTGGTGATGGTGACCGGGGCCGGCCTGGTCCTGGTCGCCGTGGCCGGCTACCTGGTCTCTCGATCGGTGGCCGCTCTCCTGCTGGTGCGGCTGGTCAACGGGGCGGGCGAGGCGTTCTTCTTCGTGGGCGCCGCGGCCGCGGTCAGCGACCTGGCGCCGCCGGACCGGCGAGGAGAGGCCATGAGCTTCTTCTCGCTCTCCCTGTACCTGGGGATCGGGGTCGGCCCGCTGATCGGCGAGGCCCTGGTGGATGGCTCCGACTTCACCGCGGCGTGGATCGCCGCCGGCGCCATCACCCTGGTCACGGCCGTCCTGTCGCTGGCCGTCCCGGAGACGCGCTCGAAGGAGGTCCGTGACGCGGGCCCCGGCCGCCTGATCCACCCCGGTGGCCTCCTCCCGGGCACGGTCCTGCTGGCCAGCATCCTGGGCATGGCCGGGTTCTTCGCCTTCGTCCCCCTGTACGCGCCGCGGATCGGCCTGGCCGGGTCCCGCATGGTGTTCGTGCTGTTCTCGGCGATCGTGGTGGCATTCCGTCTGTTCGGGGCCCGGATCCCTGACCGCCTGGGCGTGGGCCGGACCTCGCGGGTCGCCCTGGCCCTGTCCGCCCTGGGCCTGGCCACGGTGGCGGCATGGGGCACGCCGGCCGGGTTGGTGGCCGGCACCTCGGTGTTCGCCCTGGGCATCGCGTTCGCCACGCCGGCCCTGATGGCCATGGCCGTGAACGGGGTGCCGGCCACCGAGCGCGGATCGGTGATGGGCACGTTCACCGCGTTCATCGACCTGGGCTTCGGCCTGGGCCCCGTGCTCCTGGGCCTGGTGGTGCACGCTGCGGGGTTCCGGGCCAGCTTCGCCACGGGCGCGGCGATCGCCGCGGTCGGGTTCGGGCTCCTCTACACCCGCCGGGTGGTCAGCCGGACCGCACGCGCAGCCTGAGCGTGCGGCCGGCGGCGGCATGGTGGTCGCCGTCGGCGGGTTTGAACGCCCGGTACACGGCCGTACGCCTGGGACGCACCCGGAACGAGAATCCCCCGGAGGTCAGGGTCCGCCGGTCGACCGTCCGCCATCGCCCGTCGCGCCGCCGCTTGAGCACGACCTGCTGGCCGGGATGCGGGGGGGTCACGTCCCCGGTGATGGTGGTGGCCCGACCCGCCCGGATCCTCCGCCGGGCGAGCGAGGAAGACAGGGACACGGGGAGCTTGGCCTGCCCCGAGTCGGGATCGACCTTCAGCGACGAGGTATCGACGGCCTCGAAGGCGGCGGCCGGGATCGACTTCAGCTCATCCAAGACCTCTGTGTCCCAGCCGTCCTCGGCGGCGCCCCCGAAGTACCAGTCGGAACCGTTGTCGGCCACGATCAGCCCGTGGGTCCTCATGGCCCGGAGGATGACCCGGGTCTCCGCCAGGTAGCCGTCGAGGTCGAAGCCGGCCTTCAGGCGGAAGCGGGCGCCCATCGGAGGGAGCGTGGGGTCGTCGGCCGCCCCGGCCTGGTGGCGGGCCGGCCACACGAACCTCCGATCGGTGCGGCTGGCGGTCATCCGGATGGCGTGGTCGATGGCCCCGGCCTCGACCTCGTCCCGCCGGATCAGGCCGGGGAAGATGGGGAGCCCCGCCGCGTCGGCCGAGGTCCAGGTGGGCGGCCGCAGAGCGTTGGAGGTCAGGTCGAAGATGGCACCGGACCCGGCCGTCGACCCGCTGGGGTCGTGCTCCGCGTCGTACAGCTCGTACAGGACGCAGGCGTCGCGATCCAGCATCAGGGCGTGCCGGTCGCTTAGGCCTTCGATGGGCGTGTCGGCGTCGAACGGGTACGGCCCGGGATCGCTCTCGTCCTCGTACAGGAACGAGAGCGAGACCTTGGGGTGGTCGCCCGGCACGACCTCGAAGGGGATGCCGTACGGCTGGGGCCCGTCCGAGGGGCCGAAGTCCGGGTGCAGGCGCCGCGCCGGCCCGCCCATCGAGGCCACCCAGTCGCCGCTGCGGGGATGGACCGGGAGCGAAGAGACGTCGGCCCGCCACACGTTGTCGGCCGGGAAGATCTCGCAGGCCGGTGCGTCGGGGTGCGGGAGGGCGCCGGCCGGGACGGCCATGGCCACGGCGAGCACGACGGCGAGGAGGCGTCCCATGCGGGGAGTATCGGCAGCAGGGGAGCACGCGTTCACTTGACAGACCGACCGGTCGGTTTGTAAAGTGCCGCCCGTGAGGAGCGCCGCGTCCCCGGCCACGGACCGGGGAGAGGAGACCCGCCACCGCATCCTGGAGGCGGCCTCGCGGGCCTTCGCCGAGCGGGGCTACGCGGGGACCTCGTTCGCCGATCTGATGGCGGCCACCGGGCTGACCAAGGGCGCCCTGTACTTCCACTTCCCTTCGAAGGACGCCCTGGCCATGGCGGCGTTCGGCCACGCCCAGGAGAAGTGGGTGGCCGCGGTCCTGGCGGCCTCGGATCCGCAGGCCCCGGCCGCCGATCAGCTCGAGGCCATGCTCCGGGCCGCCGTGCGGTTCCACGAGACCGAGCCCGACGCCAGGTGCGTGGCGCGGCTGTGCTTCGAGCTGGGCGAGCAGCCCGAGCACCGCCCGTACCTGGTGCCGTACCTCAGCACGTGGGAGGAGATGGTCTCGGCGCTGATCCGAAGGGCCCAGGACGAGGGCGACTACCGGCCCGACGTCGACCCGGGGGCCGCGGCCCGGGTGGCCGTGGCCGCGTTCATCGGGATGACGGACGTGTCGCAGGTGGTGTCGGAGGGGTCCGACCTCCGCGAGCGAGCGAGCGAGTTCCACGACGTGTTCGTGGGTGGACTGAGGAGGGACGCATGAGCGAGGGACGGACCACGATGTTCTACCGGCTGGGGGCGTTCTCTTCCCGGCGGCGGTGGTGGGTGATCGCTGCCTGGCTGGTGCTGTTCGTGGCAGCCATCCCGCTCCTGGGCAAGCTGTCCGAGCGGCTGTCGCAGGGCGGGTTCGAGGTCCCCGGCTCGCAGTCCGCCCAGGCCCTGGAGCTGGGGCGCGAGTTCCGCGGCCAGCACGACATCACCAGCACGCTGGTCCTGTGGTCCGAGTCCACGACCGCGGAGGACCCGGCGTTCCGGGCCCAGTTCGAGCGGGTTCGAGAGGCCCTGCTGGACGCCCCCGGCGTGGACGCCGTGTCGGACCCCTACGCGGCCCCCGAGCAGAGCATCGCCCCCGACGGCAGGACGGCCGTGGTGGCCGTGGGCCTGTCCGACGACCAGGACGAGGCCCTCCGGCACGCCGACGCCTTGAACGAGGCCGTGAGCGAAGCCTCGGCGGCGGATCCCTCGGTCATGGCCCTGCTCACCGGCGACGCGCCCTTCTACGCCGCGTTCACCGAGACCACCACCAGCGACCTGGAGCGCGCCGAGCGGATCGCTCTCCCGCTCAGCCTCCTGATCCTGATCCTGGCCTTCGGCTCTCTGGTCGCTGCTGGTCTGCCGCTCGGCCTGGCCCTGCTCAGCCTGGCCGTCACCTTCGGCGTGATCTCGATCGTGGCCGCGACCACCACGGTGAGCATCTTCACGCAGAACATCGCCTCGATGATCGGGATCGGAGTGGGCATCGACTACTCCCTGTTCCTGCTGACCCGGTTCCGCGAGGAGCTGGGCACCGGACGGGACACCGAGCATGCCGTGGCCTCCGCCATGGCCACCAGCGGCAAGGCGGTCTTCGTATCGGCCCTGACCGTGGTCGTGTCGTTGTCCGGGATCCTGCTGGTGGACATCGCCGCGATGCGGTCGATGGGCCTGGGGGCCATGATCGCCGTGGCCACCGCAGCAGCCGCGGCGCTCACGCTGCTCCCCGCGCTCCTCTCGCTGCTGGGGAAGCGGGTGGACAAGCTGGCCGTCCGCCGTCGCCGCCGCCCGGGCGGGGCCACCAGCGGATGGTGGCACCGGTGGGCCACCGCGGTGATGCGCCGGCCGTGGCTCGCTCTGGTGGGGTCTGCGGCCGTGATCGCCGTGCTGGCCTTCCCCGCCATGCACCTGAAGCTGGGGTCCTCGGGGCCCGACATCTTCCCCGAGGATGCCGGGCCCAGGGTCGCCGCCGAGGTCACGGCCGAGGCCTTCGGCGAGGGCCAGATCTCCCCGGTGCAGGTCTTCCTGGAGGGCGAGGGCGGGGTGACGGCCGAGACGATCGGTGAGCTGTCCGGGGTCTTGGCCGCGGATCCGGACGTCCTGCGGGTGCTGTCCCTGGCCACCGTCCTTCCCCCGGACCTTCCACCCGACCTGGTCGGCGCGTTCCTGG
>DASWKD010000139.1:0-8337 GCA_036396815.1 Actinomycetota bacterium
GGCCGGGGGCGCGTCGGCCACCACGTTGCTCCCGCCGGCTCGGACCTTCTCGGCCAGGGCCCGCCGCCTCTCCCGGCCCGCCTCGTCGTCGGCCTCGGAGCGCGCGTCGGCCAGGATCAGTCCCTCGATGCGCTCGGGATACCGCCGCCACATCTCGAACGTGGCGTAGCCGCCGATCGACAGACCGCACACCACCGCCCGCTCCACGCCTGCCGTGTCCAGCTCCCCGACCAGGCTCGATGCGATGGCCTCCATGGTCAGGACCTCCCCGGGTCCGGGCGTCCCACCGAACCCGGGCAGGTGCGGGGCCAGGACGTCCACCTCGCCGTTCAGGGCCTTCACCTGGGCGTCCCACATCGAGGCGTCCATCGGCCAGGCGTGCACCAGCAGGAGGGTCGTCATGAGCCGTCTCCTTCCGCTCCTGGGACAGCACCGGGCGCCCCACCGGGGATGCCACCGGGGATGCCCCCTGGCGCCCCACCGGGGATGCCACCGGGGATGCCGCCAGGGATGCCACCGGGGATGCCCCCCGGCGCCGGGGGGGCGGGATCGACGATGCCGATCTCGGCGCGCAGGGCCTGGAGGGCCTGCCACCCACCGTCCCATACCCCGGCGGCCGTGGCGAACTGCTCCTGAAGAGCGGCCACCAGGTCGTCGCGGGCCTTGCCCTCGAGCGTGGACGCCACGGCCAGCTCCTTGGCCATCCCCACGTACAGGGTCAGTCCTTGGCGGAGCCGGTCCCGGATGTCGGCGATCTCGTCGGAGATCAACGTGGCGCCGGGATCGATGGCCGCCATCGTGGAGGCGGCCTCGTTCACGTCGGCGGTCCACGCCTCCACCAGATCACCGGTCTCTTTCGCCGTCGTGTCGCCCGTCTGGACGGCCGAGAGCCGCTGGCCGAACTCGGGCAGGATCACGAATCCGGTGCCCAGATCCTGTCCCACGCCCTTGGCGGTCAATGCCGCCTCGATCCGGGTCTGGAACTGGCGGAGGGCGCCCTGGGCAGCCTTCCTGTCGCGATCCCGGTTCATGGCCGAGACGATCAGCCACGCCCCGACGGACAGGGCCGCGACCAGGACCACCGCCAGGGTGATCCGGAAACTCGTCCGCTTGAGCAGCGGCCGCCGGGCGGCGATCAGCGCCGGCCGCGGCGGGGCGGCCACCCCGCGGCCTCCCCGGCTCTTCTTCTTCCCTTTGATGGCCACGTGCGCGTACTCCTTCTCCTATCGCTTGAGCAGTCTGGCCACGAGGATGGCGGCCTCGTAGAAGCCTATCAGGGGGCCGGTCATGAGCAGCATCGTGTACGGGTCCTGGGTTGGGGTGGCAACGGCGGCGAACACGGCGATGCCCAGGTACACGTACCGCCGGAACCTCCGCATCTGGGCGGACGAGACGACCCGGGCCCCGGCCAGGAAGATCATGGCCAGCGGGAACTCGAAGGAGATCCCGAACGACAGGATCAGGAAGATCAGGAACCCCAGGTACCGGTCCACGGTGAGCAGCGGGACCAGGCTCTCGTTCCCCAGGCCCAGGAGGAAGGTCAGCCCCCGGGGGATGATGGCCAGCGCGAAGGCCCCTCCCCCGGCGAAGAGGAGCATCGAGACCAGCACGAACCACACGCCCAAGCGCTGCTGGCGCTTGCGGAGGGCCGGTGTGACGAACCGCCAGACCTGCCACAGGACCACGGGCAGGGCGATCATCAGGCCCGAGAAGAACGCCACCTTGATCAGGGTCAGGAACGGGTCCACCGGGCTGGAGTACACGAGCTTGCACGTGGTGAAGCCTTCCGGCCGGTTCTCCGGGGGCAGGGCCGCCACCGCTTTGCAGTAGGGGCCGGTCAGGAACGACAGGATCTGGTTGTAGAAGACGAAGCCGAGGATCGAGGCCACCCCCACCGAGGCCAGGGAGATGAACAGGCGGCGGCGAAGCTCGCTCAGGTGCTCGACGACGGTCATGGTCCCTTCCGGGTCGCGTCGGGTCCGGCGGAAGGGCATGGTCAGTCTGGGGTGGCCCGGATCAGTCCGGGTCGGGCTGGGTCGGCGGCGGCGCCTGCTCGGGCTCCCCCGCGCCCGACGCCTTGACCTGCTCCGCGCGGTCCTCCAGGGCCTTGCGCACGGCGGGAGACGGCACGGTTGGCGGCTCCTTGTCCATGGCCAGCTCGGCGCGAACGTCGGACGCCGCCTTGCGGAACTCCCGCAGCGAGCGGCCGACGGTCTTCCCCATCTCGGGAAGCTTCTTCGGCCCGAAGACCAGGAGGGCGATCAGCACGATGACCAGGATCTCCCCGAAGCCCAGGTTCGGCACCTACCGCCCCTTCCTCTGCTGCGCCTGGCGCTCGGCGATGGAGCGGAGCCGCTCTCCGGCCCGGTCCGCGTCCCGCCGCAGGCCCTCCAGGACGGGTTGGAGGTCGCGCTGGAAGGCGCTCAGGGTGCCCGCCAGGCGGCCCACCTGACGGATCAGCGCGACGACCATGACCACCAGGATCCCCAGGGTGGCCGCCGAGAGCACGACGACGGACGGGATGAGCATCGCCGTCAGGATAGCAGGGAGGGGGCCGGTGGGCTCCTCAGCGGACCGCGGCCAGCTTGGTGAACCAGTCGTCCTTCTCGAGCAGGAAGTGGAAGTCGATCAGGTCGTCCGCGGTCAGCGGGGGGAGGTCCGTGGAGGGCTCCTCGCTGATGGCCGTCACGGTCTCCTCGCCGATCTGGGTCACGTCTACGCCCGCCGAGAGCAGGAGCATGACCACCTTGCGGTCGGCCGGCTTCTCCACCGTGTCATAGCAGGAAGGGCAGGTGAACGAGTACACGCCCTCGCCGTCCGACTCGCGGATCGAGAGGAGGATGGCCTGGGCGTCCATCTCGACCTCTCCGCACCTGGGGCACGTGGCCCGGATCGTTGTCATCTCGTTCATGGGTATCGGCTCCCTCTCCATGACCTTTAAGGGTCACCGTCCTTGCGCCCAGAACATCCCATGATGTCCGCTACCGTGGAATAGCCCGCTGTGGCCATCTTTCGCATGGTTCGAAAGGGTCATTCCCTCTCTAGTCCCCCGGGAAACGGGCCGCTCTAGCGGTACGAGGCAAGGGTCTCCCGGGCGGTCTCCCGGGCCAGGTCCCGGAGCTCGGGAGGGTCCAGGACCAGGGCCGCGCCGCCCAGCCGCAGGACCAGCTTGGCCACCCACGACAGGTCCTTGGTGGGCAGGGTCACCTCCAGGTCGTCGCCCACCGGCCGTTCCCGCTCCACCTCGTAGTATTCGGCCACCCACCGGGCTTCGGGGTGCAGGAGCAGGCGGACGGGGATGTCCTGCCGGGACCGGGTGTACAGGGGGCGGCCCTGTCCCATCAGCCCGCGAGGCTCGAACCGCTCCTCCGTGGGGCGCAGGTCGCGGATCCGGTCCAGCCGGAACAGGCGCTCGCCGTCCACCAGGTGGCACCAGGCCACCACGTACCAGTTCCCCAGGGCCCGGAACACCTGCTCGGGGTCGATCCGCCGGGTCAGGACCTCGTCCCGGGCCGCCGAGTAGTGATCGATTTCGATCCGTCGGCGCTCGGCCACCGCCCCGCGGACCTCGGCCAGGGGTCCGGGAAGGCCCCCCGCCTCGGCCTCGGCGGGGAGATCTCCCAGCGTCTCCGGCCCCAGGCCCTCCTTCAGCTTGTCCAGCGCGGAGCGGAGAGCCTCGGCCTCCTCCAGCCCCGGCGAGGCCAGGAGCTCGGTCCCCCGCAGGTACAGGTCCAGGGCCTCCGCCCGGGTCAGCCGGAGGGGCCGGGAGAACACGTCGGCCATGCGGATCCAGATCCTGCCCTCCTCGACGTCCACCTCGATCAGGTCGCCGGGTGAGTACGGAGGAAGGCCGGTCATGAACAGCATCCGAAGGTCCTCGGTCAGCTCGGTCTCGTCCACGCCGAACAGGGCGGAGAGCTCCTGGATCGAGGCGCCCGGGTGGCGCACCACGTACGGGACGGCAAGCAGGAGGCGCCGGAGCCGTTCGCCGGTCCTAGCCGGCGGCACCGAGGGCCTCCAGCCGTGCCATCACGGCTTCACGGAGCGACTCGGGGGCCAGGACCCGGGCGTCTGGACCGAACGAGAGCACCCACGACACGAAGGTGTCGCTCCCGGCCGCTGGGACCGTGGCCTCCACCCAGCCGCCGTCCCGGTGGCCGGTGACCTCGGCGCCGGCGATCCCGGCCACCACCCACCAGGCAACCTTGGGACTCAACAGCACGGAGGCTATGGTCTCGGGCTCACCGAGCCCCCACGGCCCGGCCACCACGTGCTCGGAGGGCCGGAAGCCCTCGGGCGGCGGCTCTCCAGGGCCCGCGTCCCGGATCTCCGACAGCAGGCGCGACAGCCGGAACGCGCGGGGCTCCGAGGCCGTTCCGTCCCGCCCCACCAGGTACCAGCTCCCCTTGCGGAACACCACGCCCCACGCGTCGACCTCCCGGTCGGTCTCCCCTCCCTGCGCCGCGCGGTACCGGAACCGGACCCGTCGCCGGGCCAGAGCCGCATCCGCCGCGGCCGGGAGGTGGCGCCCCCCCGGGTCCGGGCCCGCGGCCCCCGGGAGCTCGGCGGCCGGCAGGAGGGCGGCGTCGCTCCCCATCACCAGCTTGAGGAGCCCGCGGGAGGCCTCGGCCTCCCGTCCGGGGCCACTGGCCGCCACGAACAGGGCGGCCACCTCCTCCGGGGTGAAGGAGATCTCCGGGAGGTAGTAGCGATCCTTGGGGATCGTGTACCCCTCGGCCGTCTCCCAGGCGTCCGTGGGAGCCAGCTCGACCGGGATCCCCACGTCGCGCAGCTGGTCCTTGTCGCGCTCGAACTGGCGCTTGGCCGTGTCGATGTCCTCCTGCTGATAGGCGTTCAGCGCGTCCCTGATGTCCTCGAAGGTCAGGGGGCGAGCCGCGTCCAGCAGGAGGGCCACCAGGTTGACCAGGCGCTCGAGCGGCTGCATCGGGCCGATGATAGTCCCGCTACGATGGCTCCATCGTGATCCGACTCCGCACCGGAACGGTGACCTCCGTGAAGGAGGCCAGGCCGGGCCTCCTGGAGCTGGTGGCGGACGTGGAGGGTGCCCCGGCCCGGGCCCTGGCCTACCCAGAGCTGTCCGGGCCTGTTGCCGAGGGAGACCGGGTGCTCCTGAACACGACCGCCGCCGACCTCGGCCTGGGGACGGGCGGGTTCCACCTGGTGATCGCGGTGCAGGGTGCCGCCGACACGGACCCCCGGCCCGAGGGCCACGTCATGAAGCTCCGCTACACACCGCTCCAGGCCAAGGTGCAGGCCGTCGAGGAGCAGGGCTCGCCCCACCATGAGGTCATGGCCGGGGCCCGCACCCTGGAGGGAACCCCCGTGGTGTGGGTCCCCCTGCACTCGATGGTGGCTCCCGCGGTGGCCGGAGCCCGGGCGTCGGGGGCGGAGCGCGTGGTCCACGTGATGACCGACGGGGCCGCGCTGCCTCTATGGCTCTCGGATCAGGTTCACACCCTGCGCTCGGCCGGGCTCCTGGAGGCCGTGGTCACCGCCGGGCAGGCCGTGGGAGGGGACCTGGAGGCCGTGACGACGTTCTCCGCGCTCCTGGCCGCCCGGGCGGTGGCCGGGGCGGACGTGATCGTGGTGGCCGATGGCCCCGGGAAGGTGGGCACCGAGACGCCGTGGGGAGCCACGGACGTGGCCTCCGGCATGAGCCTGAACGCGGCGGCCATCCTCGGCGGCCGGGCGGTGGCCGCCCTGCGGGTCAGCTTCGCCGACCCCGCCTACCGGCACCACGGCGTGTCGCCGCACACGGTGACCGTGCTCCAGGATGTGGCCGTGCTACCGGTGCACGTGGCGGTCCCGACGCTGGAGGGCGAACAGCGGGAGGCGCTATGGGCCGCCCTTCGCGAGGCCCGCCTCGAGGAGCGTCACCAGGTGGTCGAGGCTCCGGGGCAGCCGGCCCTGGACCTGCTCCGGGACGCCGGCATCGCGCCCGAGAGCATGGGCCGCACCGTCGAGGAAGACCCGGCCCTGTTCCTGGGTGCGGGGGCGGCCGGCGTCCTGGCCGGACGGATGGCTGCCGGGTCGGCGCGGTGGCGGAGGGACGCCGGCCGGTGAGGACCCTCGAGGTGTCCTTCGATGCCAGCGGCGCGGCCGAGGCCGGGGCGCGGGGACGTGCGGTGGCCATCGTTGATGTCGTGGACGCGGCGACCAGCGCGGAAGCCGCGGTGGCCCTCGGCGCGGTGGACGTCCTGGGCGCGGCCCCCGCCGGGGCCGCCCCCCCGGTTCCCGTGAGCCCCGAAGCGGTGGGCACCCGGGCGGCCTCCATCGCCCGCCAGCGAGGGACCGACGTGCTGGTCGTGGCCGAGCCCCGGGTGGGCCCTCCCGGGGAGCGGGCCGAGCGCGCGGCCCCGGTCACCAGGGCGTTGGAAGCCGCCGGCGTCCGCTACGAGGTGGTGGCCAACCAGGGGGCCGAGGTGGGCGGCCTGGCGGCCATGGCCGGGCGGGTCGTGGTGGTGGTGTCCACCACCGGGGGCGCGGCGTTCGACGCGGCCCTGGCCGCCGGCGCGCCGGGTGCGTGCTTCGTGACCACCGCGCGGATCGCTGGCATGACCGGGTGGGAGGTCACCCGGCTGGGGGCCATCCGGGGCATCGAGCTAGCGGACCGGCATGGCGGGGCCCTGTCCATCGTGGCGGCCAGCGCCAACTCCACCGACGACTGCCTGGCCGCATTCGAGGTGGCCCGGGCGGTGATCGATCAGGGTTTCCTGCGCTCGTAGCCCCTACATGTGGGCCATGAGCTGCTCGACCCGCTCATCGTGGGCCCGGAAGGGGTCCTTGCACAGGACGGTGCGCTGAGCCTGGTCGTTCAGCTTGAGGTGGACCCAGTCCACGGTGTAGTCGCGGCGGCGTTGCTTGGCCCGGCGGATGAACTCGCCGCGGAGGCGGGCCCGGGTGGTCTGGGGCGGATCCTTCATGGCCCGCTGGACCTCCGGCTCGGCGACCAGGCGCTCCATCTCTCCCCGCCGCTCCAGGACGTAGTACAGGCCTCGCTCCCGGTTCACGTCGTGGTACGCCAGGTCCATCAGGGCGATGCGCGGATGCGACAGCGGCAGGCCGTGCTTCTTCCGGTACCGCTGGATCAGATGGTGCTTGGCCACCCAGTCCACCTTCGTCACCAGCGCGTCCAGGTTCTGGGTCCGGAGGGCCTCCAGGGCGTCCTCCCACTCGGTGAGGACCCGCTTCCCGAGAGGATCGAGGCCCTTGCTCTCGGCGAAGCGGGTGACGCGCTCCAGGTACTCGGACTGGATGTCGAGAGCGCTGAGCTCCCGGCCGTTGGCCAGGCGGACCTTCTTGCGGCACGTGATGTCGTGGGAGATCTCGCGGATGGCCCGGATCGGGTTCTCCAGGGTCAGGTCGCGCATCGAGTTCTGCTCCTCGACCATGCGCAGGATCAGGTCGGTGATGCCGACCTTGAGGAGCATGGTGAACTCGCTCATGTTCGAGTCGCCCACGATGACGTGCAGGCGCCGGTACCGCTCGGCGTCGGCATGGGGCTCGTCGCGGGTGTTGATGATGGGCCGGGAACGGGTGGTGGCGCTGGAGACGCCCTCCCAGATGTGCTCGGCGCGCTGGGACAGGCAGTAGTGGGCGCCGCGGGGGCCGTGCAGGACCTTGCCGGCCCCGGCGTAGACCTGGCGGGTGACGAAGTACGGGATGAGGATCTCGGCCATCCGGGCGAACTCGCCCTGCCGGGCCACCAGGTAGTTCTCGTGGCAGCCGTAGGAGTTGCCCGCCGAGTCGGTGTTGTTCTTGAACAGGAACACGTCGCCGGAGATGCCCTCCTCGTGGAGGCGCATCTGGGCGGCGGACAGGAGGCCCTCCAGGATGCGCTCCCCCGCCTTGTCGTGGGCCACCAGGTCGGTGACCGAGTCGCACTCGGGGGTGGCGTACTCGGGGTGGGAGCCGACGTCGAGGTACAGGCGGGCACCGTTCTCCAGGAAGACGTTGGAGGACCGGCCCCAGTGGACCACACGGCGGAACAGGTACCGGGCCACCTCGTCCGGCGACAGACGGCGCTGGCCCCGAAACGTGCAGGTCACGCCGTACTCGTTCTCCAGGCCGAAGATGCGGCGTTCCACGGGCTCAGTGTACGCCCAGGTGGGGAGGCGGCCCCGGAACGCGGTGGACGGGCCTCCGAAGAGGCCCGTCCATGCTCCCTGGCCCTCGCGGCTCCCGCGGGCCGGGAGCCAGGACCATCGTCCGTTTTCCGAGGGTTCGCGTCGGTGGCCGGAGTCACCGTTGAGATGTGACGTCCGTCACAGGGTGTTCAGGCTCTCCACCCACGCCACCCCTGCGGTGGTCTGCGTG
>DASWKD010000140.1:0-12198 GCA_036396815.1 Actinomycetota bacterium
AGCCTCGGCCAGGGCCCGGATCACCGCGGCCACGTTGGCCGGGTGGTTCTCGCGGCCCCGGAGCGGCTGGGGAGGAAGGTAGGGGCTGTCCGTCTCCACCAACAGGCGGTCCTCCGGCACGGCGGCGGCCGCCCGGCGGAGGTCCTCGTTCTTCGGGTACGTGACGGGCCCGGCGAACGAGCACCAGTACCCTCGCTGGGCGGCCTCGCGGGCCGCCGGGGGGTCGCCGGAGAAGCAGTGCAGGACCACCCGCTCGGCCCGCTCGTCGGCCAGGATCCTCATGGCGTCCTCCCAGGCCTCCCGGACGTGGACCACCAGGGCCTTGCCCGTCTCCCGGGCCAGGGCGCAGTGCAGGCGCAGGGCCCGGTGCTGGTCCTCCATGGGACTGAGGGCCCGGTAGGCGTCGAGGCCCGTCTCGCCCACTCCCACCACCCGGGGATCGGCCAGCAGGGCCTCGATGGCCGATCCCGTCTCCGCGTCGAGGTCCGAGGCCGTGTGCGGGTGGACCCCGGCGGTGGCGAACACACCGGCGATCCCATCGGCCAGGTCCCGGGACCGCTCGCTGGAGACCCGGTCCACCCCCACACACACCAGGGCGCTGACCCCGGCGGCCCGGGCCTCCGCCGCGATGGCCGAGGCCTCGCCATCCATCAGGAACAGGTGGCAGTGCGTGTCCACCATGTGGGCCACCGGCTGGAGGGCCTCGGCCGCCTCCGCCATCAGCGCTCCACGCGCGGGAACAGCGGTGGGCCTTTCTCCACCGCGGTCCCGGGCTCCAGGCCTCCCCACCGCGCCGCGACCGGCAGCCGCTGCTCCTCCAGGCCCCGGGTCATCCCGAGCTGGGCCCACAGGCGCGAAGCCGCCGACGGCATGACCGGGAGGCACAGGATGGCCAGGATCCGCAGGACCTCCGCGGCCACGTACAGGACGGCGCCGGCCTCCCCGAGCCGGGCGGGGTCCTTGACCACCTTCCACGGCTCCTTCTCCACCAGGTACTCGTTGGCTCGCCCCACGATGTCCCACACAGCGCCGAGCGCGGAGGTCAGCTCCATGCGGTCCATGTGCTGCTCGTAGCGTCCCACCGCGTCGGCCACCACCTGTGGCAGGTCACCCGCCGCATCGTCCCCTCCGGGCGCCGGAACGGCCCCCTGGAACCCGCTCTCGATCATGGCCAGGACCCGGCTGGCCAGGTTGCCCAGGCCGTTGGCCAGGTCCGCGTTGTACCGGGCCACCATCGACTCCCAGGAGAAGCTCCCGTCCTGACCGAACGAGATCTCCCGCAGGAAGTAGTAGCGGTACGCATCCACCCCGAAGTGATCCACCAGCTCCTTGGGGTGGATGCCGGTGAGCTTGGTCTTCGACATCTTCTCCCCGCCCACCAGCAGGAAGCCGTGGGCCCACACCTGCCGCGGGGGCTCCAGGCCGGCGGCCATCAGCATGGCCGGCCAGTAGATGGCGTGGAACCGGATGATGTCCTTGCCGATGAAGTGCACGTCGGCCGGCCACATGCGCTCGAAGCGGCCGGAGTCGTCGGCGTAGCCCGCCGCGGTGATGTAGTTCGTCAGCGCGTCGAACCACACGTAGCACACATGCGTGGGGTCCCATGGGAGCGGCACCCCCCAGGCGAACGACGTCCGGGAGATGGAGAAGTCCCGAAGCCCGCCCTTGATCACCGAGAGCACCTCGTTGCGACGGCTCGCGGGCTCCACCGCCGAGGAGTTGGTTTCGTAGTGCTCCAGCAGCCGGTCCTGGTACGCCGACAGCCGGAAGAAGTAGTTCTCCTCGGACATCGCTTCCACCGGCGTGCCGTGGACGGGGCACATGCCGTCCACCAGCTCGTCCTCGGTGTAGTAGGCCTCGCAGGACACGCAGTACAGGCCCTCGTAGGAGCCGAGGTAGATGTCGTCGCGGCCGTTCTCGTACACGGCCTGCAGGAGCGTGGCCACCGCGGCCTCGTGACGGGGCTCCGTGGTGCGGATGTAGTCGTCGTAGGAGATGTCGAGGAGGTCCCACACCTCGCGCCACCGCGGCTCCATGGCGTCCACGAACGCCTGGGGCTCCAGGCCCTGCTCCCGTGCAGCCTGAGGGACCTTCTTCCCGTGCTCGTCGGTCCCGGTGAGCGAGAAGACCGTCTCTCCTCGCAGGCGGTGGTACCGGGCCACGAAGTCGGCTGCCACCGTCGTGTAGCCGTGCCCGATGTGCGGCACGTCGTTCGGGTAGTAGATCGGCGTGGTGACGTAGTACGTGTCCTTCATGCGCGGGCCGATTCTGCCACAGCCTTCGTTCAGCGCCCGTACGAGGCGGCCAGCTGGACGCCGGCCAGGGGGCGCACCGAGACGGCCTGGTCCACCTGGTCCAGGGAGGCAGCCTGCTGGAGGCCGGTGGGCTCGGCCATGGCGAACAGGGAGAAGATGTAGCGGTGCTCCTGGCCCTCCGGCGGGCACGGGCCTCCGTATCCCGTCTCCCCCAAGGAGTTCGTCCCCTCCAGGCCGCCGGCAGGCGTCTGCCCCGCGGCGGTCGAGCCGTCCTCCGGCGGGATGCCGAACACCACCCAATGGGTGAACGTCCCCCCGGGCGCGTCGGGATCCTGGAGGAGGAGGACGAGCTCGGCCGTCCCCTCGGGGACGCCGCTCCACTCCAAGGGGGGGGCCGTGTTCTCCCCGTCGCAGGTGTGCTCCACCGGCCAGGCGCCCTCCCGCAAGGGGGGGCTGGCCAGGGCCAGCGAGGCGCCCTCCACCGGGCCGGGCGCCGTGGTCGTCGGCGCCGCTCGATCGGGGGCCCCCTGCCCACTGCATCCC
Organism: Actinomycetota bacterium; assembly: GCA_036396815.1. Taxonomy (GTDB): domain Bacteria; phylum Actinomycetota; class UBA4738; order UBA4738; family CALAEC01; genus DASWKD01. The sequence continues at coordinate 2,799 of DASWKD010000140.1, forward strand.
ACCAGGAGGAGGAGCACGGCGGCGGCGGCGGGTCTCACACCCCCGAGCCTAGCCCCCGGCTCCAGCCGATGCTAGCCCTCCATGTGGAGCGACGCCTCGTACAGGGCGTTCTTGGATGCCCCGCTCTCCTCGGCCACGGCGGCCACCGCGTCCCGGCGGGACATGCCCCCGGCCACCAGCCTGTCGACGTGTTCCGACAGCGGGGCCAGGTCCGGCCCTCCGGCATCCGGGGCGCCCTCCACGACCAGCACCACCTCGCCCCGGACCTCGGCGGTCCGCTCGGCCAGTTCCCGCAGGGTGCTCCTGCTCACCTCCTGGTGCAGCTTGGTGAGCTCCCGGCACAGGGCGGCCCGCCGGTCGCCCAGCACCGACGCCGCATCGGCCAGCAGTCCGGCCAGGCGGCGAGGGGACTCGTAGAAGACCAGGGTCCGCCGTTCGTCACGGATCTCCTCGAGACGCGCCCGCCGCGCCCCGGCCTTGCGGGACAGGAACCCCTCGAAGGCGAAGCGATCGGTGGGCAGCCCGGACAGCACCAGGGCCGTGACGGCGGCCGTGGGCCCGGGCACGGCGTCCACGGCCAGCCCCTCCTCCGCGGCCGCGGCCACCAGCCGGTAGCCGGGATCGGAGAGCGCGGGCATCCCGGCGTCGGTGACCAGAGCCACGTCCCACCCGTCGCGCAGGTGGCCCAGGACCTGGGACATGCGACGCCGCTCGTTGCCCTCGTAGAAGGACAGGAGCCGGGTGGGGCGGATCCCCACCAGCCCCATCAGCTTGCGGGTGGTCCGGGTGTCCTCGCAGGCGATCACGTCGACCCGGGCCAGCACCTCCCGGGCCCGCTCGGAGAGGTCCTTCAGGTTGCCGATCGGCGTGCCGACCAGCCACAGCGTCCCGGGTCTGGGCATGCCCAGCATTATGGCCCTCCCAGGATCGCCGGCCGCCCTATGCTGGCCCCGATGAGATCGAACGTCGCCCGGGCCGTGCTGGTGGTGGGCGTGATCACCGCGATCGCCGGCGGGCTCCGCCTGTACCGGCTGGGCCAGCCTCCGGAGAAGGTGTTCGACGAGGTGTACTACGCCTCCGACGGATGCTGGTACGCGGGCCACGATTTCGAGGCCTGCGGCCTGGATGCCGACGCGGAACGGTCCTGGGTCCACCCGCCGCTGGGCAAGCTGGCGATCGCCGGGGGGGTCGGCATGTTCGGGAACCGGCCCATCGGATGGCGGGTGATGCCCGCCATCGCCGGAACGGCCACCGTGGCGCTGGCCGGCGCGCTGGCCTTCCTCCTCACCGGCTCCTGGGTGTGGGCCGGCGTCGGCGCCCTGCTGACGTCCACCGAGCACCTGCTGTTCGTGCAGTCCCGGGTGGCCATGCTCGACGCGTTCCTGGCCCTGCTGGTGGTGACGGGCTTCACGCTGCTGGCCTGGGACCGGCGCCGCAACCTGGACCCCTCCCCGGCCCCCGCCGCGGAGCGGGCACGGATGGAGGTCCCGGCGGCGGTGGGCGCCTCCCACGGGCCGGCCGTGTGGCTGGACCAGCCTCCCGAGGACCACGGCCCGTGGGACGAGGAACCCTCCCCGGCTCCCGGATGGGTCAGACCCCTTCGCCTCCTGGCCGGGGCGGCCCTCGGTGCTGCCGCGGCCGTGAAGTGGTCGGGCGCCCTGGCCCTGGCCGCCGCGGTGATCCTGGCCGTGGCCTGGGAGCGCACGCACGCCCGGCGCTCCCTGGCCCCCCGTCCCCTGCTCCGGGCCCTCCGCACGCAGTGGGCCGGCCTCCTGCTCGCGTTCCTGGTGGTCCCCGTGCTGGCATACACCGCGTCGTGGATCCCGTGGTTCGCCGAGCGGGACCAAGTCAGCATCGCCGGCTGGTACGACCACCACCGGGCCATGGCCCGCTACCACCTGGACCTGTCCACGGTGAACGAGGACGGCGAACCGATCCATCCCTACATGTCCGAGGCCTGGTCGTGGCCCATCCTCCGCCGTCCGGTGGCCTACTTCTTCGATGCCGAGGGGTGGGGCGAGCCGGGGGGCACGGCCCGGGAGATCCTGGCCATCGGCAACCCGGTGGTGTTCTGGGGAGGCCTGGTGGTCATCCCCTACCTGCTGCTGGCCTGGTGGCGCAGGCGCCGGTGGGAGGCCGGAGCCGTGGCCCTGGCCGTGCTGGTGCAGTACCTCCCGTGGCTGGCCGTGAGCAGGCCGCTGTTCCTGTTCTACATGACACCCGTGGCCCCGTTCCTGGCCCTCGGTCTCATGCTCGCGGCGCGGGACCTGGCGAGCGCCCGCCCGGGCGGCCGCAGGATGCTGGCTCCCGTGGCCGCGGTGGTGGTGGGAGCCGCGGTGGCCACGTTCGTGTTCTTCTGGCCGGTGCTCACCGGGACCTCCATATCCACCACCTCGTGGCAGACCCGGATGTGGCTGGGGAGCTGGGTGTGACCCGGGGTCGGTTCCGGACCGCGGATGTGCCACGCCGCCGTTTCGAGCGGCTGGTGGCCCGGGCCCTGGACGACCTGCCGGCGTGGGTCCGGGAGCGCCTGGACAACGTGGAGGTCGTGATCGAGGAATGGCCCCCCCAGGACCAGCCGTCCCTGCTGGGCCTGTACGAGGGCATCCCGCTGACCCAGCGCGGCCAGGGGTACGCCGGCGTCCTCCCCGATCGCATCACCCTGTTCCGGCGCACCATCGAGGCGGTGGGCGGAGACGAGGAGCGGCTGGAGCGGGTGGTCCGGCACACCGTGGCCCACGAGGTGGCGCATCATTTCGGGATCTCCGACGACCGCCTCCGGGAGATCGACCGGTACTGATGCCCCGGATCACGGCCCTGCTCGGTGACATCACGGTCCAGGAGGTGGATGCCATCGTCAACGCCGCCAACGGATCCCTGCTGGGGGGCGGCGGCGTGGACGGCGCCATCCACCGGGCCGGCGGTCCCACGATCCTGGAGGCGTGCCGGCGGCTCCGTGCCGAGCGCTACCCCGAGGGACTGCCCACCGGGCAGGCGGTGGCCACCACCGGGGGCGCCCTCCCGGCGCGGTGGGTGATCCACACCGTGGGCCCGGTCTACGCGGAGCACGAGGATCCCGCGCCCCTGCTGGCGTCCTGTCACGCCGAGGCGCTGGGCGTCGCCGAACGCCTGGGCGTCCGAACCATCGCGTTCCCCGCCGTGTCCACCGGCGCGTACGGCTATCCCGTTGACGAGGCCGCTCCGGTCGCGGTGGACGCGGTCCGCCGGGCAGGACCGGTCGTCGAGGAAGTTCGCTTCGTCCTCTTCTCCGATGACGCCCTGCGCGTGTTCCAGCGCGCACTGGCCTGACCGCAGGAGTAGATCCGGATCCAGCGGGTAGGTAATGCCGGAGACGAGGCCACGTTCGGTTAGACGAGGTGGCACGTCCGCCACGCGGAGCGGGGGTCGAACGGCCCCCGCTTCAGCGTTCCCGGGCCCAGCTCAGGAGGTCCTCGGCCGGCATGAGGTTCAGGATCCGATCCGTGCGGATCCCGGCGTCGAGGGCCAGGGCCAGGCCCATCTCCCAGAAGGCCAGCTCCCAGGGCGCATGCGCGTCCGTCCCGATCGACACCCAGCAGCCCGTCCTCGCCATCTCCCGCCGCAGCTCGGGGGCGGCGTCCTGCCGGTCGGGGTAGCCGTCGATCTCCAGCGCCTTGTCGCGGACCGCAGCTTGGTCGGCCACCGCCGCCCAGTCGGCGTTGAGCCCGGTGCGGATGTTCCATTTCCTGCCTCGAGGGTGGGCCAGCACGTGGATGTCGGGGTTGGCCAGCGCGGCCAGGTACCGGACCGTCTGATCGTCCGTGACCCGCAGCTTCGAGTGGAACGCGCCGAGGACGACATCGAGCGTGGCCAGGGCGGCGGGATCCATGTCCCCCTCGCCCTGTGGCGACAGGTTCATCTCGATGCCGTGCAGGATCCGGATCCCCACGCCGTCGTCGGCCAACGCCCGGTTGGTCTCCGCGACCTCGCGGGCCTGGGCGGCCAGGCGCTCCTCGTCCATGCCGTTGGCTATGGGCAGGCCCTTCGAATGATCGGTGGCCAGGACGTGCTCGTGCCCGATGGCCGCGCAGGCCTCGGCCATCTCGCGCAGGGACGCGGAGCCGTCGCTCCACGTGCTGTGGGTCTGGAGATCGGCCAGCAGGCGGATGTCCGGGTGGGCGGCCAGGATCCCGCGGGCCTCGGCCAGGGTCATGAAGCCGCGACGGGTGTCCTGGGGCTCGGACGCCGGCGGCGGATCCTCCAGCCATCCGAGGATCCGCTTGGCCACCCACGGGCCCACGCCCCGCAGCTCGGTCAGCGACCGCCCGCCGGCCTCGACCGCCGCGGCCTCCTCGGGCCAGGTCAGCGCGGCTCGCGACGCCCGGCGGAGGGCCCGGGCCCGATGGTCGGCCTCGGCCTCGGCGGCCACGGCCAGCAGCTCGGCCAGCGCGGCGTTGGTCGGGGCTTGCCCAGGCGTAGCGGTTCCCACCCCGGGTACATACCAGATGGGATCCCAGGGCGCCCTCTTCGTGGGGGGCGCCCTTCGGCACGATCGGGCCGGTTGACACCTCCCCGGTATTGAGCATATGCTCAAAGCGACCGCTCAAAGCGAGCGCTCAGGAGGTGAGGAATCGTGGCCAAGCCCCCGCTGGAGATCGGCGATCAGAACGTCATCACGATGTACATCGTGTACGGGGTGGTGGCCCTGGCCGTCACCGCCCTGCTGGCCAGGACCCTGTTCCGCAACGGCGCCGTGTTCCTGGAGGACGTCTTCGAGGGACGACCCGAGTTGGCCCAGGCCGTCAATCGGCTCCTGGTCGTCGGGTTCTACATGCTGAACCTCGGGTACGCGGCCCTGGTCCTTCGGGCCAACGCCGGGCTTGAGGCCTTCGACGCCGTCAAGGTGTTCGTCAACCGGCTGGCCTTGCTGCTGCTTGTGCTGGCCGCCCTGCATTTCGCCAACCTGCTGGTGTTCTGGCGGATCCGGACCCGCCGCGAGCGACGCCACCTGCCCCCGCCGGTCGCCCCGCACCTGCCTCTCCCCGCGGAGCAGTAGCGATGGTCGGCCGCCATCGGACACGGAAGGGCGAGGCGCCGGTGGACGTGGGACGCCTGGCCGTCCTGTACGACGAACGGTGCGCGCTGTGCCGCCGGTGCGCGGACTGGCTCCTGGGCCAGCCCTGTCTCCTGCCCGTGGAGCTGCTCCCGGCCGGTCACCCGGAGGTCCGAGCTCGCTACCCGCGGGCGTCGTCGTGGCTCGGCAAGGAGCTGGTGGTGGTGGACGACCACGACCGGATGTGGATCGGGCCCGGCGCATACCTCATGGCCATGTGGGCCACGGCCTCGTACCGCAGCTGGGCGCACTGGCTGGCCAAGCCGGCGCTGTTCCCCCTGGCCACGCGGTTCTTCCTGTTCGTGTCCAAGCGACGGGGCCGGATCGGAGCGTGGATCGGGAAGGACGACCCAGCCTGCAGCTACTGCGACCAGGTGCGCGTGGAGCACGGGGTCTCATGACCGAGGGCCCGGACACCCGCGAGCGGATCATGGAGGCGGCCCGCGACACTCTGGGCGAGGACGGCATCGCCGGGGCCACGGCCCGGGCCATCGCCCGGCGCGGGGGGTTCAACCAGGCCCTGATCTTCTACCACTTCGGCTCGATCCCCCAGCTGCTGATGGAGGCGTTCCGGCATACCTCCCAGCAGCAGGTGGAGCGGTATCGGGAGGCGGCGGCGGGCGTGTCGTCGCTGGGCGACCTGGTAACGATCGCCCGCCGCCTGCACGACGAGGATCTCGAGTCCGGCGCCGTCACCGCCGTCACCCAGCTGATGGCCGCCGCGTCCGACCCTGAGCTCGGCGGTCAGATCCTTGAAGGGTTCGAGCAGTGGATCGCGCTGGTCGAGGAAGCGATGGAACGTTCCATCCCGCAGGGCGCCGGCGGCCTGGTGCCCACCCGGCCGGCCGCCTACGCGATCTGCGCGATGTTCCTGGGCATCGAGCTCATGAGCCGCCTGGACCCCGAGCGTTCCGAGGCGCACCAGCTGTTCGACATGATGGCCAACATGGCCGCCCTCATCGAGCAGATGGCGCCCCTGCTGTTCCCTGCGAGGTAGCGCCGCCCGGCTCGATCCGGACCACCTTCCCGCACAGGAGATCGAGGGGGACGGGCCCGAACACCCGCGAATCGGAGGATTCGAGCCGGTTGTCACCGAGCACGTAGACGTGTCCCGGCGGCACGTCGATGGGGCCGAAGTCACTGGTGTCCCGCTCCGCGGCGAGGTAGGGCTCGCGCTGACGGACCCCATCGATGAACACGGTTCCCCGGCGGATGTCGATCGAGTCTCCAGGGAGGGCGATCGCGCGCTTCACGAACCGATGCTCGCCTGAACACCCTTCCGCCTCAGGGTCGTGCGGAGACGAGAAGACCACAATGTCCCCTCGTTGTGGAACCTCGTCATCCCCGTAGGCATCGGTGTCGGCATAGAAAGCGTCGCCGCGGTTGATGGTCGGCGCCATCGAGACGCTCGGTGCGCTGAACCGGCGGGTGGACACGCTGAAGATCCGGATGACCACCAGGGCGGCCAGCACGAGCCCCACGAGCGTCAGGATGCGCGTCTTCCTGCTCATGGGCTCAGTTGAACAGCAGGTACGCGTTCTCTGGCGTCTTCACCCCGGCTGCGAACAGCGTGCCCTGGCGCCGGAACGAGCCGACGAGCGTCAGATCCGCATCCATGTAGCGGATCGAGAGCCAGGAGCTGCCGTCGGGGAGCGGCGTCTCCGTCATCGTGGGGTCGGACTTCACCGCGCTCGTGTCGCCGGGGATCACCACCTGGAACTCCTTGGTGATCCCGTTCAGCCAGACCTGATGCGTGGGGTCGCGGAGGTCCGCGTAGCCCATCTCCCAGGTAACGTTGAACGTTCGGGAATGGGCCGAGGGAAGATAGCGCTCCTCGCCCTCGAACCGGATGGTCAGGGTGTGCGAGCCGTAGGCCTCGTTGACCAGCATCTGGACCGTGGCCTTGCCGTCCGCGCCGGTCACGGCCTCCTCCTCTTGGCTGCCCAGCGTGAAGACGAGCGTCCGGCCCGCGAGCGGGACGCCCTCGCTGCTGAGCGTGCCGCTCATCGTGGCCGTCGTACCCCGGACCGCGGAGATCGACGCGGAGCCGGTGATCGACGTGTCCGCAGGGACGACGGTCAGCTCCGACGATGCTTCCGCCGGCGCCCGGACCGGATCTCCGGCGAACGTCACGCGAACCTCGTAGGCGCCGGGAACGACGTCGGTCAGCTCCAGCGTCCCCACGCCGTTCGCATCCGTCACGGCGATCCCGGTCTCCACCGTTGCACCGCCCTGCACGAGCTCGAACGACAGCTCTGCGCCCTGGACCTTCTGGCCGGAGAGCTGATCCGTGGCAGTCCCCTGAAGCATCAAGGCTTCGGCGTATGGACGCTCGCCCGAGGGGCCTGCGGATAGGGCGGTCGCTCGGCGCTCGACCTGGAACGGTGCCGAGGCGGTCCGCGGCTCGTAGGTCGCATCGCCGGCGAAGCGGGCCTCAAGGACCCGGTCCCCCGCGGGTCCGGGGATCTGCATGCCGGCAGACGCCACGCCCGACGGGTTCGTGGTCGCTGTGGCCGAGGCCAGCGTGGTGCCACCATCCAGCAGCACGAAGGTCACCTGCCGGGAAGCCAGGGCCCCGCCGGTCGTCATGTCGGTCAGGCGCGCGGTCAGTGTGGCGGTGGACTGGATCGATCCGGCGGCCGGTCCTGTGTAAGCCGCGGCCGTGGGGCGCTTCAAGACATCGAGGGGATCGGTATCTACGCTCGCCCCATTGGTCCCGTCCCCGGCGAACGACGACTCGATCACATAAGAACCCGGGACCTCGGTCGCGATGAATGTTTGGGTGGCCACCCCCTGGCTGTTCGTGATGCCGGACATGGTTCGCAAGGTGGTGGCCCCCTGCTTGACCCGGAAGGTGACAGACCGGCCTTCCAAGCCCGACCCTGTCTCGGTGACGAGACGTGCCGAGAGGGGAACTGGGTCGTTCCGGAGGACCGAGCTCGGTCCCGAGTAGGTCAGGGACGTGGGATGAGCGGTCACGGCGAACGGGGTCGTCACCGAAGTCGCGGCGAAGGTGGCGTCGCCCGCGAACGAGGTCACCAGCGAATACGAGCCGACGCTGTCGGTGACCTGCCGGCTGGCGCTGGCGACCCCGGAGGCATCGGTGGTCGCCGAGACCGTCCACCGGGTGCTTGACCCTGACTTGAGCGCGAAGGAGACGGTCCGGCCCGAGAGCGGGTCTCCGGTCACCGCGTCCCTCAGCGTCGCCGAGAGCTGGACGACCTCGTTCCGGCGGACAGTGGCCTGGCCCGTGTACGTGATCACCGTGGCCGGCTTCGGCTCATCGTTGTCGGTGATGGAGACCAGGACGCCGGGCGCGGTGATCCCGTTGTAGTTCCCGTCGGAGCTGGTCACCGTGTGCGTGATCTGCGCCTCGTGCGGACCCTCCTGGATGGTGTCGTTGACGGCCGACACGGTTACCGTCTTGGGCGTGCCCCAGTTCGAGGTCGAGAAGAGGAGCGAGGTCGGCGACACCGAAACCTGGGCGTTGCCTTGAGGCCGAACCGTCACGCCGGCGTTCGGCCGGGTCTTGAGAACGACCTCGTACGTGTCGGTCGGCCCGCCCTCCCCGACCTGGGTCGAGCCGCCTGTCTCCGTCACGACGACGCCGGGACCCTTCAGGGCGGCGTCGATCCCGGTCACATCCTGGCTGAAATCGACGTGGATCTCGTCCGCCTCGGATCCCGTCGGCTTGTCGTCGAACCATTCAGTGGCGAATCCCCGTCCCAGGCAGTCCACGAACCGCACCTTGTAGGCACCAGGGGGCAGCCCTCGGAAGGAGAACATGCCTCCGGTGTTCGTCGTGAACTCCTTCACGAAGTTGGGCGGGTCCTGCTGGAGAAGGCTCACGCACACTCCGGCGAGCGGCTGTCCATCCTCCGTCGTCACGACGCCGGCGAGGGAACCTCCATCACTGAGAACGGCGTCTATCCCCGAGGTCTCTTGCCGGACCGTCACAGAGACAGGATCGGCGGAGAACTCGTCGGGCTTGTTGTCGAACCACTCGGGGAGCAGGGTCTCGTCCTGGGCGCAATCGATAGGATCAAAGCCCACAATCACTTCCCCGGTGTCCAAGCCCTTGAGCTCGTATAGACCTTGGAGGTTCGTCCGGGCGTGCCTCGTGCCACTAGGGCTCTTCCCTTCGACACATACGTGGGGAACCGGATCCCCTTCCTCGTCCGTTAGCCGGCCGGTGATCCTGCCACCGAGCGTCAGCTGGGCATCGATACCCGTGACGGTATCCCCGGGAGATACATCGAGCAGGTCTGCGTCTGCCTCTTCCGGCTTGTCGTTCCACCACTCGACGAT
>DASWKD010000141.1:0-1719 GCA_036396815.1 Actinomycetota bacterium
TTGCGGTCCTTGGCGCCTCTGGATATGCGGGGGCCGAGGCCCTGCGCCTGCTGGCCGTGCACCCCCGGGCCGAGGTCACCGTCCTGGGCGCCGGCACCGCGGCCGGGAAGGCCGTGGACGCGCTGTACCCGCACCTCCATCCGTACGCGGGCCGGGTGTTCGAGGACCCCGGGCCCGACGAGGTCGCCGCCCGGGCGGACGCGGCCCTGCTGGCCCTCCCGCACGGGGAGAGCGCGTCCCTGGCCCCGGCCCTGGTGGAGGCCGGGGTCCGGGTGGTGGACCTGTCCGGCGCCTTCCGCCTGACCGCCGGCGACTACCCTTCGTGGTACGGCTTCGAGCACCCCGCGCCGGCCTGGCTGGACAAGGCCGCGTACGGCCTGCCCGAGCTGTTCGGCGAGACCATCCCCGGGGCCCAGCTGGTGGCCAACCCCGGTTGCTACCCCACGGCTGCCCTCCTGGCCCTGGTCCCCCTCCTCCGGGCGGGCGTGATCGAGCCGGACGGGATCGTGATCGACGCCAAGTCGGGGCTGTCGGGGGCCGGCCGCCACCCGTCCCAGGCCACCCACTTCGCCGCGTCCGACGGCAGCGTCCGGCCCTACAAGCCCGGGCGCGTCCACCAGCACGTTCCGGAGATCGAGCGCCACGCGGGGGCCACGGTGACCTTCGTGCCCCACCTGGTCCCCGCCACCCGCGGGCTCCTGGCCACCTGCTACGCGCGCCTGCGCGGCGGTGACCCCGGCCACGTGCTGACCGAGGCGTACGAAGGACGGCCGTTCGTCCGGGTCCTTCCGGAGGGCGCGCTCCCGGACACCAAGCGGGTGACCGGCTCCAACATGGTGGAGGTCGCCGCGACCACCGACGGGTCCACGGCCGTGGTCATGGCCGCCCTGGACAACCTGGTCAAGGGCGGGGCCGGCCAGGCCGTGCAGAACCTCAACCTGATGCACGGCTTCCCGGAGACGATGGGCCTGGACCACCCGGCGGTGTACCCGTGAGCGTCACCGCCCCGCTCGGGTTCACCGCATCCGGGATCGCGGCCGGCCTCAAGGTCAGCGGCCGTCCGGACCTGGGCCTGGTGGTCTCGGACACGATGGCCGCGGCGGCCGGGGTGTTCACCACCAACGCCTTCCCGGCCGCCCCGGTCACCGTGACCATGGACCACCTGGTGTCGGGCCGGGCCCGGGCCGTGGTGGTCAACAGCGGGCAGGCCAACGCCGGGACGGGGGAGCAGGGCCTGGCCGACGCGGAGCGGATGTGCGCCATGGCCGCCGAGGCCGTGGGCGCCGCCCCCGCCGACGTCCTGGTGTGCTCCACCGGGGTGATCGGTCCCCGGGTCAAGATGGCCGAGGCCGCCCCGGGGATCCGCCGGGCCGCGGCCACCCTCGGCGAGGACGGGGGATCAGCGTTCGCCCGGGCCATCCTGACCACGGACACCGACGTCAAGGAGGTCGTGGTCCGCGGCGAGGGGTTCACGGTGGGCGGGTGCGCCAAGGGGGCGGGCATGATCGCCCCGGACCTCGCCACCCTCCTGGCCTTCCTGACCACCGACGCCGAGGTCGAGCCCTCCCTGCTGGACGCCCTGGTCCGCCGGGTCGTGGCCCCCGCGTTCAACGGGATCACCGTGGACGGGTGCACCAGCACGAACGACACCGTGCTGGTCATGGCCGGCGGGGCCGGCGGCGCGGTCGCCGCCCCGGGGACCCGGGCCCTGGCCGGGCT
>DASWKD010000142.1:0-1523 GCA_036396815.1 Actinomycetota bacterium
CGAACAGCCGCCCGGCCAGGGCCGCGTCCCCGGGCTCGACCGCCCCGCCGGGGAACACCACGAAGCCCGGCGCGAACCGGCTCCTGGGGTGACGCCGGCCGACCAGGACCTCCACCCCCCGGTCGTTCGCCGGGCGGACCACGAGCATCGTCGCCGCCTTGCGGACCTCGTCCATACCGCCCGCATTCTGTCAGGAGGAGAATGGAGCCGTGAGGCTGACCCGGCGACTGCTCGAGGAGATCCGGCGAACGGGGCCCATCACGTTCGCCTCGTTCATGGAGGCCGCCCTGTACGACCCCGAGGAGGGCTTCTACGCCGACCCCCCGGTCGGCGCCGAGGGGCACTTCGTGACCAGCCCTCACGTATCGCCGGCCTTCGGCGACCTGGTGGCCCGCCAGGTGGCCCAGTGCTGGGACCTGCTCGGCCGGCCCCCGGCCCTGGACGTGGTGGAGCTCGGGGCCGGGGACGGGACCCTGGCCCGGCAGATCCTCCGGGCGGTGGCCGCGGTGCCCGGCCTGGCCGGCGCCATCCGATACGTGGGCGTGGAGCGGGCCGAGGGCGCCCGCCGGGCCCTGGCCGAGGCCGGGGTCGAGGCCGCATCCGCCCTCCCGGAGAGGGTGGACGGGGTGATCCTGGCCAACGAGCTCCTGGACAACGTGCCCTTCCACCGCCTCCGGGAGCGGGACGGCCGGGTGGTCGAGGTCCTGGTCGGGGCGAACGGCACCCGCCTGGTGGAGGTGGAGGGCGAGCCCACCGCGGAGGCGATGAAGGCGCTGGCCGGGCCGCCCCTGCGGCCGGGAGAGGAGCGTCCGGTGGCCCCGGCCGTCGGCGACCTGGTGCGGACCGTGGCCGCGTCCCTAGACCGCGGGTACGCCTTCCTGATCGACTACGGCTTCACCAGAGCGGAACGGGCCGCCCCGGTACACGCCTACCGCGACCATCGGGTCCTGGCTAACGTCCTGGACGAGCCCGGGAGCCGGGACGTGACCGTGGCCGTGGACCTGGGCGCGGTGGCCGGGGCGGCCAGGGACGCCGGGCTCCAGGTGTGGGGCCCGGTCTCCCAGCACGACGCGCTGCTCGCCCTGGGCTACCGGACCTGGTCATCGGGGGTCCGCGCCCGCCAGGCCGAGGCCGAGGAGCGCGGCGACTGGCGGGAGGCCAACCGCCTGTTCGGCGAGCGCAGCCGGGCCAGCATCCTCATCGACCAGGACGAGCTCGGTGGACTCCGCCTGCTGGCCCTGGGCACGGGCGGGCTGGACCCGCCCGCGGCCGTGCTCGGCGACCCCGAACGCGGGTGTTGACTAGGGACAGCCGCGGGTACAGGGAACGTCCGGCGGTACGTCCTCGCCGACCACGAAGTCCGTGCCCGTGCCGGTCCAGTCGATGGCCACGGCACCGACCCACACGCCGAACGACCCCAGGAGGTCGGCGCCATGCGTGGTATGGACGTATGCCCGTGGGGAGCCGAGATGTGTGCCCACACGGAGCACCGCTCGCTGCTCGGCGGTGAGGGCGTCGAAGGG
>DASWKD010000143.1:0-6471 GCA_036396815.1 Actinomycetota bacterium
GGCCGCGACGACATCATCCTGGTCTCCAAGGGCGGCAAGGCCATCCGGTTCGCCGAGTCGCAGGCCCGCCCCATGGGCCGGGGCACCGCCGGGGTGATCGGGATGCGGGTGGGGCCCAAGGATGCGGTCATCGCCATGTGCCTGCCGTCGCAGGGCAAGGACCTGGTCACGCTGACCGAGACCGGCTTCGGCAAGCGGACCCCGGTCAAGGAGTACCCGCGCAAGGGCCGTGGGGGTCAAGGCGTGATCACACACAAGATCACGGCCAAGAGCGGCCCGGTGGCCGGGGCCTACGTCGGCGACACCGATCAAGACGTGTTCGTGATCTCCACGCAGGGCCAGGTGATCCGGGTGTCGGCTTCGGACATCCGTCAGACCGGGCGTCCCAGCACCGGCGTCCACGTGATGAGGCTCCGGGCCAGGGAGAAGGTGGCCACCGTGGCCCCCGTGATCGTCCAGGCCGGCGAGGAGGCCTGAGCGTGGAGACCGGGCCCTGGATCGCGGTGGCCGCGGTGGCCCTCGGGCTGATCGGCGCGTTCCTGCTCCGGACCGCGTGGCCGGCACCTGCCGTGATCGCCGTGCTGGCGGCGAGCGGCGCGGGCCTGGCCTGGGGCGCGCTCCAGGCCCTCCAGGCGACCCCCGTTGAGACCGCCGGCCTGATCCCCGTGATGGCCCTCCTGGTGCCGTTCCACGTCCGGATCGTCCTGGGGCCGCTGGGGCGCCGCCGGGGGTGAGAAGGCGGCGAATCGGGGGTAACGGCCCCTTCGAGGGGCTACACTCTTGGATGCCCGCGAGCCTTCCGGAAGGCGCCTGAGAGAGACGATGGCCACCGTGCAGACCAAACCAGCGCCCCGCACCGAAGCCCGAGCCGGCCAGCGGCGGATCCGGGTGACCATCAAGAAGGTCAACCCCTGGTCGGTGCTGAAGGTGTCCCTGATCTTCTACTTCTGCATGATGCTGGTGATGCTCGGCGGCCTGGGCATCCTGTACGGTCTCCTGAACGCGCTGGGGATCCTGACGCCCCTGGCAGACTTCCTGGCCGGGCTGTTCTCCGAGCCGTCCTACGCGATCAACGGTTTCGCCATCTTCCGAACGTTCTTCATGATCGGGTTCATCACGGTGGTGGTGGGCTCGGCATTCACGATGTTCCTGGCGTTCCTGTACAACCTCCTCTCGGACCTGGTCGGCGGCATCGAGGTCACGCTGGTCGAGCGGCGCTGATCCCGATTGACGGCTCCGGATGCGGGAAGGTACCGTGGGGGTCGCCGACCTTCCGGGCCTGTAGCTCAGGCGGTTAGAGCGCACCCCTGATAAGGGTGAGGTCGGTGGTTCGAGTCCACCCAGGCCCACTGCGGTCGAGGCGAGCGAGGAGGGAACGATGGGCGACGAGGACAAGAAGGGCGGGAGGGGCAAGAAGTTCTTCCTGTGGGCGGCCATCCTGGCCATCGGGGCGGCCATCGTGGCCATCTTCCGCCGCCGGCGGAGCCAGGGGCTGGAGGAGTCCGAGTGGCAGGAGCTCCCGCCGGCCGACGGCAGCTGAGCCCCGTCAGGTGAGGGGGACGGGTCCGGCCGGGCCGGGCTCGTACTCCGCCAACTCGAACACACCTTCGTAGGACACGACGATGTCGCCCGCCACCCACAGGCGGGCCGTGAACCCGGTGGCCGGGGCCGTGTACCTCCAGGCCGTGGCCGGGAACCGGCCAACCGGCGTGTCGATCCCCTCCTCACCCAGGTGGTCGTAGGTCTGGTCCACCACCCGCGGCTGGATGGTCACCGGGTCCATGTACAGCGGCCGGATCCTGGCGCTGCCCCCCAGCCGGTTCGCGGTGACGGCATTGAAGCACGGGGACAGGTAGTCGAGGTCCTCGGGCAGGGCCAGGTCGAGCGGCTGCCCGTCGCGCCGGCCGCGGAGGCGTCCCTGGTCCGAGGTCAGCTCGATCCGATGCGAGCCCGTGTCCACCCGCAGGCGCACCGGCCGCCACGCCGTGTCCACGGTGTAGTCCACGATCTCGCGATGCGGCTCGGGGAGCGAGGTCTCGATCTCCGAGAACCACCGCCAGCCGGCGGGCCCCGGCGCGCACCGGAACGCCTCCCGTCCCACGACGTGGCCTTCGTGGAGGATCGTGTACGCGCCCGCGGGCACGTCAGCTCCGCTCGGCCCAGGGCGCCGCGGTGAGATAGCGCCAGCGGAGGCCGCCGAACGCGCACTCGTCCTCCACCACCTTCAGGGTGAGGATCCCCCCCGAAAGCGACCAGCGATAGGCACCCCGGGTCTGCGGGCAGTTCGGGTCGTTGAAGAGGACCACCGTGTCGCCGTCCACCTGGTAGTGCCCGATGCTCTGCCAGTCGATGGCCTTTCCCTCCTCGACCTGGTTCTCGATGAAGAACACTCCGGTGGCCAGTGTCAGGGTGCTGTCTGCGATCTCCAGACGGTAGGGAGGACACCGGCGGCAGGGGCCGCGCGGTCCGGCCTCCGCGGGTCCGAGGGTCCGAGCGTAGATCCCGTCGATCGCCGTGGGCCGGGCCGGTGGGGTGGGCGTGGTGTAGGGGTAAGGCTGAGTCAGTCCCACGGGTGGGGAGGGGGTCACGTCGGGCGAGGGGGCCGTGGACCGTGTGCCGCCACAGGAGACGGCCAGCAGAGCGAGAAGAAGGCACGCTCGAGGCATCGGAACCGCAGGACTACCGCACCTCGGCCGGGACGGCAACTCGCCGTACAATCAGGGTGCGGGGACGTAGCTCAGCTGGAAGAGCGCCGGCTTTGCAAGCCGGAGGTCGTCGGTTCGAATCCGATCGTCTCCACCTACGCCGGTGGGGACGGCTCCTGGGGAGGTGGACCGCCGCCGCCGGGCGGTGTGGGGGGAGGCGGCGGCGGGGGAGCGCCCGTCGACTCGAAGCCCGTGCCGGATGGCGGGGCCCCGGTGGCGGCCGCGGGCGCGGCCGGCATGGCCGATGGCGCGCCATCGGGTGCCAGGAGCCGGAAGATCCCCCAGGCCGCGGCGACCAGCCCCAGGATCAGCGGGCCCCAGTACCCCAGGCCGTAGGTGATGTCCAGGAACCCCGAAGCCTCGGCCGGGACCTGGTCCAGCTCCAGCTGCTTGTCGACCTGCGGCTTCAGCAGGAACATGAACAGGGTCACCCCGGCGCCCAGCACGATCGACATGATGGCTCCGACCCGTCCGGCGATCAGGGCCAGGAAGATGCCCAGCACCGCCAGTCCGAGCGCGGCGATGGCGAACGGCTCGATCTTCATCTTCTCCGGGCTCTCGGTGCCGGCCTGCTCCTGGATCAGCTGCTGCCAGTCCTGGCTCCCGGAGAACGAAGGCTCGCCGCCGATCACGAAGTCGAGCGTCTTCACGCTGATGTCGAAGCCACCGGAGGGGATCTGCCCGGCCTCTCCTCCCAGCTCCCCGAGGCCTTCGGCGAATCCGGGTGGGGCCTGGCAGGAGATGCTCACGAAGGGGAGGAAGAACGCGCCCACGATCAGCACGAACCAGATCGGCGACAGCCCTTTCTTCATCTCGGTTCCTCTCTGTCGGGGTACCGGTCCGTTGTAGTGCATGCGGGGGCCCGTGGCAAGCCACGGGGGCGCCGGGTCACACCGAGAACAGGATATTCAGCACGTCGCCCTCGGCCACCTCGTACGTCTTCCCCTCGGTCCGGACCACCCCCTTCTCCTTGGCCGCCTTCATGGAGCCCGCGTCGACCAGGTCCTGGTAGGCCACCACCTCGGCCCGGATGAAGCCCCGCTCCAGGTCGCTGTGGATCGCCCCTGCCGCCTCCGGGGCCGTCGCCCCTCGCCGGACCTGCCAGGCCCGGGTCTCGTCCTCCCCGGTGGTCAGGAACGTGATCAGGTCCAGCGCTCCGTAGCTTGCGGCGATCACGCCTTCCAGCCCCGGCTGATCCACGCCGAACTCGGCCAGCAGCTGGGCCGCCTCTCCGGGCTCCATCGCTGCCACCTCGGCCTCGATGCTGGCGTACACGCCCACCGTGCCCTGGGGGAGTCCGGGGGGCAGGGACGCGCCCTCCTCCAGGTTGGCCACCACCACCCAGGGCTTGAGGCTCAGGAACCCGTAGCCGCGCATGGCCCGGAGCTCGGACCGATCGAAGCCGGCCTCGCGCACGGGACGCTCGGCCTCCAGGAGGTCCCGGGCTCGGGTCAGCAGGGCGGCGTCGGTCACGGCCTCGGGGTCGCCGGTCTTCCCCTTCCGTTCGGCCTTCTCCAGGGCGCTCTCGGCGATGGCCAGGTCCGCGAGCAGCAGCTCGGCTCGCACGGAGGCCAGGTCTCCCGCCGGATCCCTGGTCCCGGTGAACGCGTCGAGGACCACGGCCAGGGCGTCCATGTCCCGCATCGCCCCGATGGCCTGCGCCGACAGTCCGCCCGGGACGTCCACGAACCGGACCTGGGCATGGACGAGCTTCTTGGAGCGCTCCATCTCCGCCAGAACGGCGACCCGGGGATCGGGCACGTCGACCACCGCCTGGTTGGCCCGGCCCCCGGCGGCGCCGGCCCGGGTCAGCGCGGTGAACAGGGTGGACCTGCCGGAGGCGGGAAGGCCGATCAGGCCGACGTCCTTCATGGTCCGGCGAGCCTACCAGCGAGGGACGGAGGCGGCCCTCACGTGGATGCCCCGCAGGCCCGGCACACCCTCTGGCCGAGGATCAGCGTCAGCCGGGTGCTCCCGCACGACGTGCACCCGTCGAGCAGCGACGGCCAGTCGGGACGCTCCTCCTGGCACGAGGGGCATACCAGCGCCTGGCGCCCCTCG
The DNA here is from genome assembly GCA_036396815.1 of Actinomycetota bacterium. Classification (GTDB taxonomy): domain Bacteria; phylum Actinomycetota; class UBA4738; order UBA4738; family CALAEC01; genus DASWKD01. The sequence goes on from DASWKD010000143.1 coordinate 4,767, forward strand.
CTCACTCCGCGGGCCCAGGGGCGCTCGCGCTTATCGGGATCGTAGGTGGGGCGGCCGCACACCAGGCAGGCCGGGGGCGGGGAAGGCTCGCTCATGGACGGCTGAAGGATAGCGATGATGGCCACGGCCTGTGGCAAGATGGTCGCCGTGGCCACCGTGGACACCGAGATGCTCCGCAGGGCCAGCGTTTTCTCCGCGCTGTCCGCCGACCAGTTGGCCACCCTGGCCGAGGCGGCCTCGGTCACCGAGCACCCACCGGACGACCTCCTGACGGAGGAGGGGGTCCTGGGACACCGCTTCCACCTGATCCTGGAGGGCAAGGCTTCCGTGGTCCGGGGGGGAGAGGAGATCGAGACTCTGGGCCCCGGAGAGCCGGTGGGCGAGGTGGGGCTCCTGGGTGGAGGCCCGTCGACCGCCGACGTTCGGTGCGTGGAGCCCACTCGGTGCCTCACGCTGCGCCGCGAGGACTTCTGGGAAGCCCTGGAGCGCCAGCCCTCCATCGCCCTGAGGATCCTGGAGGTGGTGTGCCGCCGGTTGGAGCGCGAGCTCCGGCCCACCCCCCAGGCCAACCTGCCCCCCGACCGGGCTCAGGGATAACCCGCGGCCCGGAACAGCTTCGGCAGGCTCACCGGGCGCAGCCCCTTCGCCCGCAGGCCCCGGATGAGCGACGGAAGGGCCTGAGCGGTCACGTCCTTGGTGTGCATCAGGATGATGCTTCCCGGCCGGGCTCCCCGCACGGCGTTGCGGGCGATGTCCCCCACGCCCGCCCCGGAGGTGTCGCCGGTGGTCACGTCCCACATGACGACCCGTCCGTGGCCGGTGGCTCCCGCGGCGTGAACGACGGCGCCGTCGTAGGAGCCGTAGGGCGGACGGAAATACGGGGCGGTGGTCACCCGGGCGATCCGCCACGCCGTGGCCCGGTCTCGCCGGAGCTTCCGCTCCGCGCCCGACTTCCCGAGCCCGGCCATCGCGCCGTGGTCCCACCCGTGCGAGCCGAGCGTGTGGCCCTGGCGGACCGTCTTGCGCACCAGTCCAGGGAACATCGCCATGCGGTCCCCGGGGCAGAAGAAGGCAGCCTTCACCCTCGCGCGCCGGAGGGTCCTCAGCATGCTCCGCCAGGCGCCCGGGTAGTGGCAGTCGTCGATCGTGATGGCGACCTTCCGGCCGGTCCGCCCCAGCCTGCGGAACACGCGAGCCTTGACCTTCCGTTCGACCCGGAACGAGCGGCCCCGTGAGGCCCGCCGGTTGCCGGCGTCGTCCTCGGCCATGAACGCAGCACGATAGGTGCCCGGATAGAGGCTCCGGCCGCGATACCTGGGACGCCAGGAGATGACGCGGGAACCGGTGGCCAGCTCGTCCTGGTGGGCGGCGACCACCCCGAGCGTGTCGGCCACGGTGACCTTGACCCGGATCTCCGAGGCGGCGTCCGAGATCCTGACGTGGAAGCGGATCGCCTTCCGGCCGCTGGCCCTCGATGGGCGGATGCTCTCCCAGGACACGGAGGGAGCGCGGGTGTCGATCCGCACGGGCAGGGAGACCGTCTCCGGGCCCGCAGCGCCGTCGGCCGTGGCCTCGACCGTGTACGTCCCGTCCTCCAGGACGTTCCCCTCCTGGTCCTTCCCCTTCCACGAGAGCACCACACCCTCGGCCGGCGCCTCTTCCTCCCAACCCCGCAGCTCGGCGGCCCCGTCGAGGACGCGCACCG